>NZ_JBIUWM010000025.1:0-86751 GCF_044743445.1 Pseudomonas sp. NPDC087615
TGGCATTGCTGGTCGACGGTCTGCAGGCCGAGCGTGAGCAGGGCATCACCATTGATGTCGCCTACCGCTATTTCTCCACCGCCAAGCGCAAATTCATCATCGCCGACACCCCCGGCCATGAGCAGTACACCCGCAACATGGCCACTGGTGCGTCCACCTGTGACCTGGCGATCATCCTGGTCGACGCCCGTTACGGCGTGCAGACCCAGACCCGTCGCCACAGCTTCATCGCCTCGCTGCTGGGCATCAAGCACATCGTTGTCGCCATCAACAAGATGGACCTCAAGGATTTCGATGAGGGTGTGTTCGAGTCGATCAAGGCCGACTACCTGAAGTTCGCCGAAGGCTTGAAGATGAAGCCGACCAGCATGCACTTCGTGCCGATGTCGGCTCTGAAGGGCGACAACGTGGTGAACAAGTCCGAGCGTTCGCCGTGGTACACCGGCCAGTCGCTGATGGAAATTCTCGAGACCGTGGAAGTGGCGGGCGACCGTAACTTCACCGATCTGCGTTTCCCGGTGCAGTACGTCAACCGTCCGAACCTGAACTTCCGTGGTTTCGCCGGCACGCTCGCCAGCGGCATCGTGCACAAGGGCGACGAAGTCGTGGTGTTGCCGTCGGGCAAGAGCAGCCGCGTGAAATCCATCGTCACCTTCGAAGGTGAGTTGGAACACGCAGGTCCCGGTCAGGCCGTGACGCTGACCATGGAAGACGAAATCGACATCTCCCGCGGCGATTTGCTGGTGCATGCCGACAACGTGCCGCCGGTCACCGACAGCTTCGAAGCGATGCTGGTGTGGATGGCTGAAGAGCCGATGCTGCCGGGCAAGAAATACGACATCAAACGCGCCACCAGTTACGTGCCGGGCTCCATCGCCAGCATCGTCAACAAAGTGGATGTGAACACCCTCGAAGAAGGTCCGGCGAGCGCGTTGCAGCTCAACGAAATCGGTAAGGTGAGGATCGCGCTTGACGCGCCGATCGCCCTCGACGGTTACGAGAGCAACCGCACCACTGGCGCCTTCATCATCATCGACCGCTTGACCAACGGCACCGTCGGCGCCGGCATGATCGTCGCGCAGCCCGTGACTCACGGCACCGCGACGCACCACGGCAAACTGGCCCATGTTGCTACCGAAGAGCGCGCTCAGCGTTTCGGCCAGCAACCGGCCACCGTGTTGTTCAGCGGTTTGTCGGGCGCGGGCAAGAGCACGCTGGCGTACGCCGTTGAGCGCAAGCTGTTCGACATGGGGCGTGCGGTATTCGTGCTGGATGGCCAAAATCTGCGTCACGACCTCAACAAAGGTCTGCCGCATGATCGCGTCGGTCGCACCGAAAACTGGCGTCGTGCCGCGCATGTTGCGCGTCAGTTCAACGAAGCGGGCCTGCTGACGCTGGCGGCATTCGTGGCACCCAGCGAAGAGGGGCGTGAGCAGGCCAAGGACCTGATCGGCAAGGAACGTCTGCTGACGGTCTACGTCCAGGCCTCGCCGACTGTGTGCGCCGAGCGTGATCCGCAAGGGTTGTATGCTGCCGGTGGCGACAACATTCCGGGCGAATCCTTCCCGTATGACGTGCCGCTCAATGCTGATCTGGTGATCGACACCCAGTCGCTGTCGCTGGAAGAAAGCGTCAAGCAAGTGCTGGATCTGCTGCGTCAGCGTGGTGCGATCTAAGCGTTAGCTGCAAACCAAAAAGCCCGCCGATGAGCAATCATCGGCGGGCTTTTTATTTCGGGCCAACTCGGTCAACTGTGGGAGCGGGCTTGCTCGCGAAAGCGGTGGATCAGCCAGCATCAGCGTTGAATGGTAAACCGTATTCGCGAGCAAGCCCGCTCCCACAGGAATCAATGGCGGTCTGGATATTCGCGGTGCATCTGTTCCAACAGCGCATCCTTGTCCAGCCATAGCTGATTGATCCAGCCTTGAAACTGCAGGCGATATTCGCCGTCCTGGTCGTAGTTCTTGCCGATGAATTGCGGCGGGATCTTCAGCGCTTCAAAGTGCACCACGACATCCCGCACATTCCCACACAGCAGGTCCCAGAAACCCGGACGTCCGGCCGGATAGTGGATCGTCACGTTGACGATCGACTCCAGTTGTTCACCCATTGCGTCCAGTACAAAGGCAATGCCCCCGGCCTTGGGCTTGAGCAGGTATTTGAACGGTGATTGCTGTTGAGCATGCTTGCCTTCAGTGAAGCGCGTGCCTTCGACGAAGTTGAAAATCCCCACCGGATTGTTGCGGAATTTCGCGCAGGTCTTGCGGGTGGTTTCCAGATCTTTGCCTTTCTTCTCCGGGTGCTTGGCAAGGTAAGCCTTGGAGTAGCGCTTCATGAACGGAAAGCCCAGCGCCCACCAGGCCAGACCGATCACCGGCACCCAGATCAGCTCCTGCTTGAGGAAGAACTTCAGTGGCTGGATGCGCCGGTTGAGGACGTATTGCAGCACCAGAATATCGACCCAGCTCTGGTGGTTGCTGGTGATCAGGTACGAGTGTTGATAGTCAAGACCTTGCAGGCCGCTAAGGTGCCAGCGCGTGCGGCGCACCAGGTTCATCCAGCCTTTGTTGTTGCTGATCCAGGCTTCGTGGGTGTGGCGCATCAGCCAGCCGGCGATGCGCTGAGTGACAGCGAACGGCAAGGCCTTGACCAGCGCCACACAGAACAGAAACGAGCACAGCACAATGGTATTGAGCGCCAACAGCAGCGAGGCGATCACGCCGCGCAGTGGTGCAGGTAGAAAGTCCAGCATTTACACATCCATAGGTCGGTTGGCGGCTTGGATCGCCGTGAGGGCGATGGTGTAGACGATGTCGTCGACCTGTGCGCCGCGTGGCAAGTCGTTCACCGGTTTGCGCAGGCCTTGCAGCATCGGGCCGAGGCTGACGCAATCGGCGCTGCGCTGTACGGCTTTGTGGGTGGTGTTGCCGGTGTTCAGGTCAGGGAACACGAACACCGTGGCGCGACCGGCGACCGGACTGTTGGGCGCCAGTTGCCGTGCCACGTTCTCGTTGGCGGCAGCGTCGTATTGCAATGGGCCGTCGATCAGCAGCGAGTGCTGTTGCTCATGGGCGAGCAGGGTGGCTTCGCGGACTTTCTCGACTTCCTCGCCTGTGGCCGATTCGCCACTGGAGTAACTGATCATCGCCACGCGCGGGGTGATGCCGAACGCGGCGGCAGAGTCAGCGCTTTGCAGGGCAATCTCGGCCAGTTCGGCGGCGCTTGGGTGCGGGTTCATCACGCAGTCGCCGTAGACCAGTACTTCTTCGGGGAACAGCATGAAGAACACCGACGACACCAGCGTGCAGCCCGGCGCGGTTTTAATCAGTTGCAAGGCTGGGCGGATGGTATTGGCGGTGGTGTTGATGACACCGGAAACCAGCCCGT
This sequence comes from Pseudomonas sp. NPDC087615, assembly GCF_044743445.1. NCBI lineage: Bacteria > Pseudomonadati > Pseudomonadota > Gammaproteobacteria > Pseudomonadales > Pseudomonadaceae > Pseudomonas > Pseudomonas sp. NPDC087615. The sequence goes on from NZ_JBIUWM010000025.1 coordinate 3,388, forward strand.
CGACTTCATCCAGTGCCAGCATCATGGTGCCGATCACCACGGTGTCTTCCAATTGTTGTTCGGCCATCGGCGCGTTGAGGCTTTTGGTCTTGCGCAGGGCGACCATCGGCTCGACATAGCGCTCGCGGATCAGGTCCGGGTCGAGGATTTCCAGCCCTGGCGGCAAGACGATGCCTTGGGCACGGGCCACGGCTTCGACGTCTTCGGGTTTGGCCAGCAACACGCAACGGGCGATGCCGCGCTCCTGGCAGATCGCCGCTGCCTGCACGGTGAACGGCTCGCTACCCTCGGGCAGGACGATGCGCTTGTTGGCGGCTTGGGCGCGCTGGATCAATTGATAGCGGAACACCGCCGGCGACAGGCGCATTTCCCGTGGCGTGCCACAGCGTTGGTGCAGCCAGTTGGCATCGAGATGGCTGGCGACGAAATCGGTGATGATTTCCGCACGCTCGCGGTCATCGATGGGGATTTCCTTGTTCAGGCCATTGAGCAGGTTGGCGGTGTCGTAGGAGCCGCTGCTCACCGACAACACCGGCAGACCGGCCTGCAAGGCGCCACGGCACAAGTCCATGATGCGCGGATCGGGCAGGGTGTCGCTGGTCAGCAGCAGGCCGGCCAGTGGCACGCCGTTGATCGCCGCGAGGCTGACGGCGAGGATGATGTCGTCGCGGTCGCCCGGCGTCACCACCAGCACGCCGGGCTTGAGCAGCTCGACGGTGTTGCGCATGGTCCGCGCGCAAATGATGATTTTGCTCATGCGCCGGGTTTCGTAGTCGCCGGCGTTGAGCACTTGCGCGCCCATCAGGTCGGCCACGTCACGGGTGCGTGGTGCGTTGAGTTCGGGCTGGAACGGGATGCAGCCGAGCAAGCGGAAATCGCCGTTGCGCAGTAATGGCGAGTGCTCCTTCAGACGTGCGGCGAAGGCCTCCATGCTCTCGTCGGTCTTGACCTTGTTGAGGATCACGCCGAGAACCTTCGGGTCCTTCGGGCCGCCGAATAATTGCGCCTGCAATTCGACACGGCCGGAGAGTTCGGCGAGCACTTCGTTTTCCGGTGCCGACACCAGAATCACCTCGGCATCGAGGCTTTTGGCCAGGTGCAAATTCACCCGCGCGGCGTAACTGGCGCTGCGGGTCGGCACCATGCCTTCCACGACCAGCACGTCCTTGCCGACGGCTGCCTGCTGATAAAGGGTGATGATTTCTTCGAGCAGCTCATCGAGCTGGCCGTCGCCGAGCATCCGCTCAACGTGGGCCAGGCCCAACGGTTGTGGCGGTTTCAGACCATGGGTGCGGGCCACCAGTTCGGTGGAGCGCTCAGGGCCGGTGTCGCCCGGGTGCGGCTGGGCAATCGGCTTGAAGAAACCGACTTTCAACCCGGCTCGCTCAAGCATGCGCACCAGCCCGAGGCTTATGGAGGTCAGACCCACACCAAAATCGGTGGGCGCGATAAAAAAAGTTTGCATGCGAATTCTCTAAGGGTGCATGGCAATGGCGATCATCTATCTCTGACGATCTGCCGAATTTCAGTCGCCAAGGTTATCGCTAACCGAGCCTTGTGCGCACCAACCGCAGGCAAAGGGTTGGCCTATTTTTTCAATACGTTGCGCCGGGTCCAGCACCCACGCCCGCGATTGCCAGGGTGGCTGGTGACGCAGGTGCTGAGTGTGGCCACAGGAAAGCTCGGCCACCCAGTGATCCTCTTTGTCCTGATGGAAGCCAGTAATCGTCGAATCCCGTTTGTCCGGGTTGTGTTCGCTTTCGCGCGATTGCTTCGCTAAACTTCGCCTTTCTAAATTCTTATGCAAAAGGTCTCGCCCCATGCTGATCGCCGCCAATAAGGCTGTCTCCATCGACTATACCCTGACCAACGACGCTGGTGAGGTCATCGACAGCTCCGCCGGCGGCGCTCCGCTGGTCTACCTGCAAGGCGCAGGCAACATCATCCCGGGCCTGGAAAAAGCCCTGGAAGGCAAAGCTGTTGGTGACGAGCTGGAAGTTTCCGTTGAGCCGGAAGACGCTTACGGCGAATACGCGGCCGAACTGGTCAGCACTCTGAGCCGCAGCATGTTCGAAGGTGTTGACGAACTGGAAGTCGGCATGCAGTTCCACGCATCGGCGCCGGACGGCCAAATGCAGATCGTGACCATCCGTGACCTGGACGGCGACGATGTGACTGTTGACGGCAACCACCCACTGGCCGGTCAGCGCCTGAACTTCAAAGTGAAGATCGTTGCTATCCGTGACGCCAGCCAGGAAGAAGTCGCTCATGGTCACGTCCATGGCGAAGGCGGCCATCAGCACTGATTTTCTGCGCTAAGCTTTCGAGAACTGGAGAGGCGCCTGCGGGCGCCTTTTTAGTCCGCGGCTGTCCTTGGTAGCTTCGCCAAGTGGCCGTTTCGAGTAGAACACGGGAATCCTGGAGTTCGTCATGAGTGCTTTTCACGACCTTAAGTTGACAGCCCTGGATGGTCAGGAGCTACCGCTGGCGCCCTTCAAGGGCCACGTCGTGCTGGTGGTCAACGTCGCCTCCAAATGCGGCTTGACCCCACAGTACGCGGCGCTGGAAAACCTTTATCAGCAGTTCAAAAGCAAAGGCTTCAGTGTGTTGGGCCTGCCGTGCAACCAGTTTGCCGGTCAGGAACCTGGCACCGAACAGGAAATTCAGGAATTCTGCAGCCTCAACTATGGCGTGACATTTCCGTTGTCGAGCAAGCTCGAAGTCAACGGTCACGATCGTCACCAGCTCTACCGTTTGCTGGCGGGCGAGGGTGCGGAATTTCCCGGTGACATCACCTGGAATTTCGAGAAGTTCCTGCTCGGCAAGGACGGCCGGGTGTTGGCCCGGTTCTCGCCACGCACGGCGCCAGACGATCCGACCATTGTTCATGCGATTGAAAAAGCGCTGAGCTGAAACCTGAAAATCGCAGCCATCGCGCTGCGATTTTTTTGCCTGCCTTTTGACCCTTAATCATTCAGATCAATAGTGCTTCCGCGCTGGCGTCACTATTCATATTATCGCCGTCATATGGGTTATGCCCTGTCGATAATGTTTTCGTGGAGCCTTGTGATGCCCGTTCAAGCCCTGTTCAAACCGTTCCACCTCGGTGCCCTCGAACTGCCGACCCGCGTGGTCATGGCGCCAATGACCCGTTCGTTTTCTCCGGGCGGCGTACCGAACTCTAAAGTCATCGAGTATTACCGCCGTCGCGCAGCCGCTGGTGTCGGCCTGATCATCACCGAAGGCACCACCGTCGGCCACAAGGCCTCGAACGGCTATCCGAACGTGCCGCACTTCTACGGTGAGGCCGCGTTGGCCGGCTGGAAAAAAGTCGTCGACGCCGTCCACGCTGAAGGCGGCAAGATTGTTCCGCAACTGTGGCACGTCGGCAGCGTACGTCGTATCGGCACCGAGCCGGACGCCAGCGTGCCGGGTTACGGTCCGTCGGAAAAACTCAAGGACGGTCAGGTCGTGGTTCACGGCATGAGCAAACAAGACATTCAGGACGTGATCGCCGCTTTCGCTCAGGCGGCCAAAGATGCACAAAGCATCGGCATGGATGGCGTGGAAATCCACGGCGCCCACGGCTATCTGGTCGACCAGTTCTTTTGGGAAGGCAGTAACCAGCGCACCGACGAATACGGTGGCAGCCTGGCCAACCGTTCGCGTTTCGCTATCGAACTTATTCAGGCAGTACGCGCGGCGGTCGGGGAAGGTTTCCCGATCATCTTCCGTTTCTCGCAGTGGAAGCAGCAGGATTACACCGCACGTCTGGTGCAAACCCCGCAAGCGTTGGGCGAGTTTCTCAAGCCATTGTCCGAGGCAGGCGTGGATATTTTCCACTGCTCGACTCGGCGTTTCTGGGAACCGGAGTTCGACGGGTCCGAGCTCAACCTGGCAGGCTGGACGCGTAAGCTAACGGGTAAACCGACCATCACTGTCGGCAGCGTCGGGCTCGATGGCGAATTCCTGCAGTTCATGGTCAACACCGACAAGGTCGCCCAACCGGCCAGTCTGGAGAACCTGTTGGAGCGTTTGAATAAAGAGGAATTTGATCTGGTGGCAGTAGGCCGTGCGCTGCTGGTGGATCCGGACTGGGCGCAGAAAGTGCGCGAAGGACGTGAGCAGGACATTCTGCCGTTCAGCCGTGAGGCGTTGATGACGCTGGTTTAACGGGCGCCTTCATAGGCCCCTTCGCGAGCAAGCCCGCTCCCACAATTGAAATGCATTCCAATGTGGTAGCGGGCTTGCTCGCGAAGACGGCTCAAAGCCAGCGGTAATCAAGGCAATGTCTGCGCATTCGGCACCACCTGCTCCCCGACACATGCCCCACGCAAATGGCTTTCAAACTGTTCGATCACCGCCGCCCATCCCTGGCGACTTGCATGTTGCCGCGCATTCAGGCGCACGCAACGCAATGTCTCATGCACCTCCAGCAACCACGCCGCCGCATCACAGAACGCCTCTTCATCGCCCGGCATCGCCAGTACGCCGTTATAGCCATGGCGAATATGCTGCGCCGCCGCTGCCTGATCGTAAGCCACCACGCCAAGCCCTGAAGCCAGCGCTTCGAGCACCACATTGCCAAAGGTTTCCGTCAGGCTCGGAAACAGGAACACATCACCGGACGCATAGTGCGCCGCCAACGCTTCACCGCGCTGCGCCCCACAGAAAATCGCCTCGGGCAGATCTTTTTCCAGGGCCATACGTTGCGGCCCGTCGCCGACCACGATCAGCTTCAGATTGCGCTGTGGATAAGTGCTGCGCAGTTTTTCAAAGCAGCGTTTGAGCAAACCGAGGTTTTTTTCTGGCGCGAGTCTTCCTACATGAATCACAGCAATGTCGCGCTCACCCAGCCCCCATTGCTCACGCAAAGCGTTCATGCGTTTGGTTGGGTGGAACAACTGGCTGTCCACGCCTCTGGACAACAACGCCAATCGCTCGAAATGCCGGCGCTCCAGCTCCAGTCGCTGGCTGACACTGGGCACCAGCGTCAGCGCCGAACGATTGTGAAACCAGCGCAGGTAATGCGTCAGCATCCGGGTCAGCAGACCGAGGCCGTACTGGCTGGTGTATTGCTGGAAATTGGTGTGGAAACCGCTGACCACCGAGATCCCCAGGCGCCGCGCTGCACGCAACGCCGACAACCCGAGCGGGCCTTCAGTGGCGATGTACAGCACGTCAGGGCGCTGGTGCTTCCAGCGCCGCAGCAGTTTGTGCATCGACGACTGGCCCCATTGCAGCCCCGGATAACCCGGCAACGGCCAGCCACGACACAACAACACTGCATCGTCGTCACTGCGCTGCGGATCACCGCCCTGACGCGGCCGCACCAAGTCAACTTGATGGCCGCGCGCGCGCAATCCATCGCACAAGCGACCAAGGGTATTGGCCACCCCGTTGATTTCCGGTGGGAAGGTTTCGCTGATCAGTGTGATGTGTAGAGCTGTCGTCATGACCTCAGTGTCGGCTGAGGCCATGTCGCGCTTGTGACGGTCGGATGATGGATTTGTGACGGGGTCAGCGTTGGGTTACAAGGTTCTCGGCACCACGCTCACGCACCCAGAACAGTGTCGCCCCGGCCACAGCGGCCGGCATCATCAGGACATTCACCACAGGGATCAGCAACACCAGATAAACAATCCCGCCAAAACTCATGCTCTGCCAGCGTTTCTGCCGCAGCCAGGCGAGCATCTCGTTCCAGCCCAGTTTGTGGTTGTCCGCCGGGTAGTCGATGTACTGGATAGCCATCATCCACACGCCGAACAGCAACCACAGCGGCGCGGCAACGATGTTCACCACCGGGATGAACGAGAGGATGAACAGACCAATGGCCCGCGGCAGGAAGTAGCCGAGCTTGCGCATTTCCCGGGCGAGGGTGCGCGGGATCATCGCGATCAATTCGCCCCAGCTGAACGCCGGGAAGTCATCGCTGCCGCGCACGACCACTTCGACTTTTTCCGCGAGGAAGCCGTTGAAGGGCGCGGCGATGATATTGGCCAGCATGGTGAAGGTGAAGAACACCATCAAAGCCACCAACACCACGAACAGTGGCCACAGAATGTAACTGAGGAAACTCAGCCACTGGGGCAGTGACGGCATCAGCGTATCGACCCATAGGCTGAACTGATGGCCGGCCAGATAGATCAATCCGACGAACAGCACCAGGTTGATTGCCAGCGGCAACAACACGAACAGGCGCAGGCCCGGGCTGAGAACCAGTTTGAGGCCTTCGCGCAGGTATTGCGGGCCGGACAGAACAGGGGCGGGCATAAGGGGCTCCGAGCAAGGGAAAACGCGCCGACCTTACCGACTTTGCAAGATGTGCGAAAGCGCGGCAGAGCGATCGACATTCACTGTAACAAAGACGTCCATCTCGTCAGTGGGTCGGTATAGAGACCACCTATGAGCTGGATTGTTAAACCGTATTTCCTTAATCTTGCCCCCCTCGATACGCTGCACCCAACTTTTTACAGGACTGTCGAGCTCAAGCCTTCCCCAAGGTTTCCACGGTCCTTTTTTATTCCCGCCGGCAGTCCGGCGATCCGTGCCAGCTTTTCGGCCCGGTCTACAGGAGCAGGTCATGTCTGAAGTCCGTCATTCGCGAGTGATTATTCTCGGTTCCGGCCCTGCCGGTTACAGCGCTGCGGTATACGCGGCCCGTGCCAACCTCAAGCCACTGCTGATCACCGGCATGCAGGCCGGCGGTCAACTGACCACCACCACCGAAGTCGACAACTGGCCGGGCGACGTCCACGGCCTGACCGGTCCTGTGTTGATGGAGCGGATGCGCGAGCACGCCGAGCGTTTTGAAACCGAGGTCGTGTTCGACCACATCAACGCCGTTGATTTCGCTTCCAAGCCCTACAGCCTGACCGGCGACAGTGCGACCTACACTTGCGACGCCCTGATCATCGCCACCGGCGCCAGCGCTCGTTACCTGGGCCTGCCGTCGGAAGAAGCGTTCATGGGCAAAGGCGTTTCGGCCTGCGCGACCTGCGACGGTTTCTTCTACCGCAACAAGCCTGTTGCAGTGGTTGGCGGCGGCAACACCGCTGTTGAAGAGGCGCTGTACCTGGCCAACATCGCCAGCACTGTGACCCTGATCCACCGTCGCGAAACCTTCCGCGCCGAGAAGATCCTGATCGACAAGCTCAACGCCCGTGTGGCCGAAGGCAAGATCATCCTCAAGTTGAACGCCAACCTCGACGAAGTGCTGGGCGACAACATGGGCGTGACCGGTGCGCGTCTGAAGAACAACGATGGCAGCTTCGACGAGATCAAAGTCGACGGCGTGTTTATCGCCATCGGCCACACGCCGAACACTTCGCTGTTCGAAGGCCAGTTGACCCTCAAAGACGGTTATCTGGTAGTGCAGGGCGGCCGTGATGGCAACGCCACCGCGACTAGCGTCGAAGGTGTCTTTGCCGCCGGTGACGTGGCTGACCACGTTTACCGTCAAGCCATCACCTCGGCCGGCGCCGGCTGCATGGCGGCACTGGACACCGAGCGTTACCTGGACGGTCTGCAGAACGCTTCGTTCTAAGATCGCGGGCACAAAAAAAACCGGCTTCGGCCGGTTTTTTTGTGCCCGTTACTCACAGGCGCCACAGTCCAAAGGTGGGAGTGGGCTTGCTCGCGAAGGCGTCGTTTCAGGCGATATTTTGGGTGACTGGCACACCGATTTCGCGAGCAAGCCCGCTCCCACAAGGGGACCGGGTTGGCAACGCAGGATCAGCGGCGGCTCAGGGGCTGTTTTTCGAACTTCACACCGGCCAGACCATTTTTGATCAGCGCACGAATATTGCCGTGATCACTGCCCTCAGGCGTGGCCACCACTGAGCGGTAATGTTCGCCGAATGCCAGCAGCGCTTCTTCATCGCTAAAGCCTTCCAGCATTGCCAGACCCAGGGTCTTGCATGAGCCTTCGTTCTGCCCGGCGGCGTTTTCTACGCCACCGTTGTTGAACGCCTGAGGCTGGTAGTCGTAACCGGCGGCGATGAAGGCCAAGGTGTCGGCAAAAAGGTGCTCGCCGCTCTTGAGGCTGGTGCGCAGGGTGTTCAGATCACTCATGAGGTTTTCCTTTGGCGAACGCCGCTTGTTGTTCGGCGTTGGCTTCTTGCTGAAATTGAGCTTTCCATTCGGCGTACGGCATGCCGTAAACCACTTCGCGGGCGTCATCGAGGCTGACCTCGATCTGGCGCTCGTCGGCTTCGGCCTTGTACCACTTCGACAGGCAGTTGCGGCAGAACCCGGCAAGATTCATCAGGTCGATGTTCTGCACGTCCTTGCGGCTGTCCAGGTGGGCGACCAGCCGGCGGAAGGCGGCGGCTTCGAGTTCGAGGCGTTGTTGCTCAGTCATAAAAGTCTCTGCGAGACAGCTTCGAGCGGCGAGCTGCGAGCTGCAAGATTTCAATGGTGGGGTGCCGTAGCTTATCGCTTGCAGCGCTAAGCTAGAAGCTCAGCGGCTGGCCGCGAGCGTTATTGACACCGACTCGGCAAAGCGCAATGCATGCGGCTTGTCGACTTCGACTTCGGCATACAGCACCGAGCCGTTGGTCATCACCAGATCCAGCAATTCCTGGGTCAGACGCTCGAGCAGCGCGAAGCGGTTGCCCTCGACGTGGGCGATGATCGCCTTGGTGATGGTGCGGTAGTTCAGCGCATGATCGATGTCGTTGTCGCGCACCGCTTCCTGCGCCGCGTACAGGATAGTGAGGTTGATCAGCACATCCTGCTTGTTGAGGATTTCGTCCTCGTTGATCCCGATAAAGGTGCGCAAGCGCAGATCCTTGACCCGGATGCGCGCCATTCCCGGTTGAAGTTGTGCCATTTACTTGCTCCGTCCAATCAATTGCAGGAACTCCTGGCGGGTGTTGCTCGACTCACGAAAGGCGCCGAGCATGACCGAGGTGTTCATGGTCGAATTCTGTTTCTCGACACCGCGCATCATCATGCACATGTGTCTGGCCTCAATGACCACGGCGACGCCGGCGGCATCGGTGACTTGTTGAACCGCATCGGCAACCTGTCGGGTGAGGTTTTCCTGAATTTGCAGGCGCCGGGCGAACATGTCCACCAGTCGCCCGATCTTCGACAACCCCAGCACCTTGCCCGTCGGAATATAAGCCACATGGGCCTTGCCGATGAAGGGCAGGAGGTGATGTTCGCACAATGAGTACAGCTCGATGTCGGCGACGATGATCATCTCGTCGCTGTCCGAGGCAAACAGCGCGCCATTGACGATCTCATCGACGCTCTGCTCGTAGCCGTGACACAGGTATTGCAGCGCCTTGGCTGCGCGTAGCGGCGTGTCTCGCAGTCCTTCGCGGTCGGGATCTTCGCCAAGACCGATCAGTATGTCGCGGTAATGCTCGGGCAGGGAGCGGGTCATGCAACATCCTCGCGGGCGGTATTATTTGACGTGCCGTCCGCCGTTGACGGTCAGGGTCGTGCCGGTGACATACGGGTTGTCGAGCAGGTAGCGCAGGCTCTGATAGATCACTTCACTGCCGGGTTCGATACCCAGCGCGGATTTGGCCAGCGCTTTGGCGCGGTACGCCGCGTCGTCATCGGGATTGAACAATAGCAGGGCAGGGGCGATGCCGTTGACCTTGATCGCTGGCGCATAGCGAGCGGCGAACGACAAGGTCAGGCTGTCGAGCCCGGCCTTTGTGGCGCAGTAACCGATGTGCTTGCTGCTGCCCTTGCGGGTGACATCATCGCTGATGTGGATGATGTCCGCAGGCGTCGATTGCGTGAGCAGATCGGCGCAATGCAGGTTGATCAGATAGGGCGCGAGCATGTGCACGTTGAACATGCGTGTGAGCGCTTCAGCTTCGTTGTCCGGGGTTTCGGCCAGCCATTCGGAGGCGTTGTGTACGATTGCCCGCAGGCTGTCAGTGTGGGTTTTCAGTTCGGCGATGAAGGCGAGTATGCCGGCTTCGCTGGAAAAGTCCGCAAACACGCCGGTGGCGCCCAGATCACGCAGCACTTGCACGCCAGGACGTTCGCTGCGGTAACTGAAGATCACAGCGTGGCCGTCTGCAAGCAAACGCTGCGCGCAATGCAGGCCGACACGCTGGCCGGCGCCGGTGATGAGGATCGGGGCGGAGGTTGTGGTCATGTACGGCTCGCGTCGCGGTTGAAGTAAAAACTATAACAGCGACACGAGCGACCCACCTATTGCAGAACCGACTTCAGGTGGGTTCGAGCAAGCCCGCTCCCCCAGAAGGATCAGCGATTTTGGGCGCAAGGGGTAACCGGCAAGGGGCGCGCTGGCGTGCGGTTCAACCAATTTGCCAGTAATCGGGTCGACAATGGAATAAAGAAATAAACCATCAGCGGCGTCAGGCATGCCGTGCTGATCAGCATCCGCGGCAGCAGGCTCATTTCACTGAGCAGCGGACCGAGGACAAAGTTGAACAGCAGCGACACCGGGAAGAACGCCAGCCAGATCGCGACAGCCTGTTTCCAGCGTGGCGGGCGCTGGCCGATCGCATCGGCGCCGAACCAGCCCTCAATGCCGCTGACGCGATGCTCCTTCGGGTGCGCAAACAGGTCGCTGCCACGATCCAGCCAGGCAGTACGCGAGGCCGAATGCTCCCACGCATGCAGTGTGTGCTCATCGGCAAACCGGAAAATGATTTGAAACTCGTTATCGCCGGGCGGTGGAGCGAGCACACCGGAGCCGAGATAACCGGGGAAGTCGGTGGCCAGTTGTTCACCTTCGCGCAGCCAGGCGATCAGATCCTGATAGCGTCCATCGGCGACGCGACGCGCAACCATCAGCGTGACGGGGGAAGTAGACATTGTATATCTCCGTATTTCGAGTGCGCCGCTCCGGGTAGGAGTTTCGCCTGACGCAGGGCCGGGGGTAGTGGCCAGCGTTTTACAGTATGCAAGGAATATTCCGGATTTTACCGATTTAACCAGCGACTTTGGTCGCTGTTCATCGCTTGAATCTTAATGCCCCATCAAGGTTAGAATGGGATCCAATTCGCCAACAGGGAAGTTGATTGTCTTATGTCTGTCATCACGGACAAAAGCCCTGCTTCGCAGGCATCCATTGCGCTGGAATGTGAAGATCTGTTCCCCATACGTGAAGTCGCACGATTGACCGGCGTTAACCCGGTCACGTTGCGTGCATGGGAGCGGCGCTATGGTTTGATTCAACCTACACGCACCGAAAGTGGGCATCGCTTGTATTCGATGGCCGATATCGAGCGCGTTCGCAGCATTCTCGACTGGATCGATCGTGGTGTGTCCGTCAGCAAAGTCGGCAAGATTCTGGCCAAGACCGAGCCGTTGAAAGTGCTGGCGCACATCATCCCCGACGATCGGGTGCAGGCCGATTATCTGCAATGGCAGGTGCAACTGCAGGATGCGATCAGTTCGTTCGATGATCAGCAACTGGATCTGGTCTACGGTCAGATCTTTTCTTCTTATGCGTTGCCCGTCGTGTTCCAGGACATTCTGATGCCCTTGTGGCTGCAACTGCTGCAGCGACAAGATGCTTTCGGGCAAACCAGCGAATGGCTGTTCTTCGATGGATTTCTCAGAGCTCGGGTATTGCAGCGGATCGTCATGCTGCGCGGCTCGAAACCGCGCAGGGTGATTGTCAGTGCCTTGGCCGGACAATGCCGAGAGCTGGAACTGCTGGTGACGGCACTGTTCCTGAGTGGTAATGGCGCAGGGGTCCGCGTGCTGACCACCGGCCAGCCGTTCGATGAACTCACCCTGGTCTGCGAAAGGACCCGGCCTGAGGTACTGGTATTGTTTTCCAACCACGCGCCGAGCGCCGACCTTCCCCGGAGCTTGAGCCGGCTGGCGTTGAGCCTTGATTGTCAGGTGTTGCTGGCGGGGGATGCCTCCGATCTGGCGCAGGAGAGCCTGGCCGGAACTTCAATCGGTTGCATTGGTAATGAAGGGGCGACGATGCGTCAGCGTCTGAAGCAGTTTATGGCGGGCACGCTGGATACCTGAAGGTCAGGTTTTAAAGGCTCAGGTGTGCAGGGCCGGGTGTGTCAGGCGATGTTGTTGCAGGATGAACTGGCGCAGGCGTTCGGTTTCATCGGCATCGGTCTGGCTCAGTTCGTAGGCGAAGAAACCTTGCTCGGTTTCTCGTTCGAAATGGCCACGCAATGAAATCCGCTCATAACCCGATGGGCTGAACCACAGAGCGAAATGCTTGGGCGGTTTGGTTTTGTTGCGCACTTCCAGCAATACGCCTTTGTGCGAGATCTCGTGTACCCACAGCGGGCCCGGCTGGCCTTTGGCGTTCTCCAGTGCCACCGGTTCTTCAAGAGCCAGTCGCCATGGGCGAACCATCGGGCCGTCTTCGTAAATGCTCGGTACGCCGAGGCGCAGATGCAGCGCGTGAAACTCGTCCTCCACCAAATGCAGCGGGAAGGTCATCTGCTGATTTTCGAAGTTGGCCTGGATGGTGACCTGTTCGTGAGCGGCCAGACGCGTGAGCAAGTCACGGATCTGCGAACCACCATTCACCAGCAGGCTCGACGTCGCATCCCGCACATTCAATTGCGGGTTGTGTTGCATGGTCTGGATGAAATCCAGCTCATCCTGAGTGAGGAGGGCGTCGCGTTGCATGGCGGACTCGAAAGGAATAGTTACAAAGTCTTTGGTGATTGTAGTTAATGACAATTGGTTCGCTGTTTTGTTTTAACCGTTTGTCGCTTTCAGTTCAGCCAGTTCGGCTTTGAGTGCGGCGACCTGGGCTTCCAATTGCGCAACGCGTTGCTGGGCCTTGACCTGAACCGTCACATCTTTTTGAACACCGACGAAATAGGTTTGTCTGTCATCGGCGTTTTTCACCGTTGAAAGCGACAGTTCATTCCAGAACGGTGTGCCGTCCTTGCGATAGTTGCGCAGGATTTCCCGGCAAGATCCGCTATTGCGCAGCGCTTCGCGAATCAGTGTCAGGTTTTCCTGATCCCTGTCTCCGGATTGCAGAAAGCGACAGTCTTGATAGAGGATTTCCTCGCTGGCGTAACCGGTCAAGCGCTCGAAGGCCGGGTTGACGTAAATCAGGATGTTGTCCTGATCGCCTTCCTTTTCCGCGACCACAATTCCATCGTTCGATGCGTTGATCACCATTTGCAGCAGGCTGGCGTTGATCATCTTTGAATCCTTTCAGAGGTGTCAGTGGCGGGCATTCTAGAAGATCGGCGGAGGCTGTCTATAGGTCATTAGCGCTTATTGGGAGTTAATCGCAACTTCGCCGTTCAGGCTGTTAATATCGACGCTCTTTTTTTCAGCTCCAGGATCAGATTGATGAAAGTCGCCATCCTCTCCGGTTCGGTCTACGGCACCGCCGAAGAAGTCGCCCGCCACGCCCAGAATCTGCTGAAAGCCGCCGGCTTTGAAACCTTCTACAACTCGCGCGCCAGCTTGACGGACATTCAGTCTTTTGGCCCTGAAGCGCTGCTGGCGGTGACCTCGACCACCGGCATGGGCGAGTTGCCGGACAACCTGCAGCCTTTGTATTCGACCCTTCGTGATCTATTACCCGCTGCCTGGCGCGGTTTGCCGGGGGCGGTGATTGCGCTGGGCGACGCCAGTTACGGCGACACCTTCTGCGGCGGCGGCGAGCAGATGCGCGAACTGTTCGGCGAACTGGGCGTGCGCGAAGTGCAGGACATGCTGCGCATCGACGCCAGCGAAAGCGTGACACCGGAAACTGACGCCGAGCCTTGGCTGGCTGATTTCATCGGCGCGCTCAAGGGCTGACCGGCCGCTCGCGCAGCAGAGACAACCAGGCTTGCGCAGCTTTCGACAGATAGGCGCCCTGACGCCAGATGAAAACGATATCCCAGCGCAGAGAGTCCGGTGCTTTCAGGGTCAGGCGCACGACGCCTGGCCGCACCAGCCCACGCGCGACCACGCTGGGCAGCAACACCACGCCTTGCCCGGCGGCCACCAGTGACACCAGAAAATCCGCCTGACCACTGCGCCCGCCTTCCTTCGGTGTGAAGCCCATCTGCTGGCACGCCTGGAGCAAGCGATCATTGAGCACAAAACTGCGTTGATACAGCAGAAACGGCGTATCGGCCAACTCTTCCAGACCGATTTCGCCTCGCTCAGCCAACGGATGATCCATCGGCAACAGAGCATCGAGCTTCTCATCGCAGAACGGCTGATAGTCGAACTGCGCATCCTTGGGCAACAAACTGCCGCCCAATTCCAGTTCTGCGCTCAACACGGCTTGCTCAATATGGCGGCTACCGCCTTCAAGCAATTGGATCTTGATATTCGGATAGCGCCGACGGTATTCGGCAAACAGCCCGGCGAATAACGTGTCACTGCCCAACAGCGGCAGGCCCAGGCGCAATTCGCCACGGGCCAGATGGCTGAGGTCGTCGAGTTCGCTGAGCAATTCATTGCGCAAGCGCAGCATGCCTTCGGCTCGTTGCAACACCACGCTGCCGGCGGCGGTCAGGCGCAACTGCGAACCCAGCCGTTCGAGCAACGGGGTGCCCAGGCTTAGTTCGAGTTGTGCGACTTGTTTGCTCACGGCTGATTGGCTGATGTGCAGGGTTTTCGCGGCCTGGGTAAAGCCACCCTGATGCATGACTTCGACAAAACTGCGCAGTTGTTTGAATTCCATGGCCTGATTCCTTTTTGGAATGGCTTCGAGTCTAACAATTCGCTTCTGGGATGGGTGCTCGGTTCGTAAAATAAGCCCCTGTCAGGAGCAAAACCATGAACGCCGCACCCTTAAAGTATCTCTCCCGTCTTAGTGCCGAACTGGCCGTGTTACTCGGTCTCTACTTGCTTGGCTGCCAACTCGCCGCTTGGCTGGCGTGGCCGATTCCCGGTGGCGTGATCGGCATGGCGCTGTTGCTGCTGGCGTTCGCCTTCGGCTGGGTCAAACCGGCGGCATTGCAATTGGGCGCGGGGCTGCTGATGGCGGAGATGCTGCTGTTCTTCATCCCGGCGCTGATGAGCCTGCTTGATTATGGTGCGCTGCTGCGCAATGACGGTTGGCGGATTCTGTTGGTGATCGCCGCCAGCACGTTGATGGTCATGCTGGTGACGGCGTTCACCGTTGAATGGGCCGTGCGCCTGAGGCGGTCCCGTGAAGCTTGAACTGATGCCAGTGTTCTGGCTCGCATTCACCCTGCTGGCGTACCTGTTCAGCCGCTGGATTTATCGGCGCACCGGCCGTTACCTGCTGTCGCCGCTGATTCTGGTGCCAACGCTGTTGTTGGCGCTGGCCGTGCCGCTGCACACCGCTTACGCCGAGTATTCCAGCAACACCCATTGGTTGATGCGGGTGCTCGGCCCGGTGACAGTCGCCTTCGCCGTGCCGATCTGGCAGCAGCGGCATCTGTTGATGCGGCACTGGCCTGCATTGATGCTCGGAATGGTTGCCGGCAGCACGGCATCAATCGCCACCTCGTTCGGACTGGCCAAGGCCCTGGCACTGGACAGTTCGGTGACGATGTCGCTGGTGCCGCGCTCGATCACCACGCCATTCGCCATGCCGCTGGCTCATGATCTCGGCGGCGTACCGGAATTGACGGCGGTGTTCGTGATGTTTACCGGGGTGTTTGGCGCGATGCTCGGCGGCGTTCTTTTGAAGTGGTTGCCAGTGCGCAGTGCCTTGGCCCGTGGCGCCCTGTTCGGTGTCGGTGCCCATGGCGCCGGTGTCAGCCGCGCCCATGAAGTGGGCGGTGAGGAGGGCTCGGTGGCGGGGCTGGTGATGGTCCTCACCGGGTTGCTCAATCTGTTCGCGGCCCCTTTGTTGGCGTCGTTGCTTTGACACGGATCCAAGCTGTTTGCCGGGCTGACTCGTTCAGTCATCAAGCTGGCTGCCAATGCAACTACGCGATGGCCTGCGCCTGACTAGACTGCTCACACGTGCAGAACAATAAGAACGCAGAGGTGCATACAGTGAGCGTAGCCCCCGTCCAATCGTCCCTAAATGTCAAAGATCAGGTCAGCGCTGCGGAATGGCAGACCCGAGTCGATCTCGCCGCCTGTTATCGCCTGGTCGCGCTGCATGGCTGGGATGATCTGATCTTCACGCACATTTCGGCCAAGGTGCCGGGCACCGAAGATTTCCTGATCAATCCGTTTGGCCTGATGTTCCACGAGATCACCGCATCAAGCCTGGTGAAAGTCGATCAGGCCGGCAACAAACTCATGGACAGTCCTTACGAAATCAACCCCGCCGGTTACACCATCCACAGCGCCGTGCACGAAGTTCGACACGATGTGGTTTGCGTGCTGCATACGCACACGGCCTCGGGGGTTGCGGTGTCGGCGCAAAAGCAGGGTGTGCTGCCGATCAGTCAGCAATCGCTGTTTGTCCTGTCCAGCCTCGCTTATCACGCCTATGAAGGCGTGGCCCTCAATCACGAGGAGAAGGCGCGCTTGCAGGCCGACCTCGGCGATAACCATTTCCTCATGCTGCACAACCACGGTCTGCTGACCTGTGGCGGCACTATCGCTGACACTTTTCTGATGATGTTCACCTTCCAGCGTGCCTGCGACATTCAGGTGATGGCGCAGACCGGCGGCGCTGAACTCATTGCCATCGAACCGCAGGTTCTGGCGGGCGCCAAAGCGATGATCGCCGGCGTCACCAAAAGTGCTCAAGGCATGGGTGGCGCGCTGGCGTGGCCGGCATTGCTGCGCAAACTCGATAAACAGAACCCTGGATATCAACTCTGATGCCTCTTGCCGAGATTCCGTTGTGTGTCTGGCGCAAGCGCAGCCAGACCTTTGTTTTTCGTGGTCAGTCGATCCGTTACTGGACGGCGGGGCAGGGTGAGCCGCTGCTGCTGATCCATGGTTTCCCGACCGCCAGTTGGGATTGGCATTACCTGTGGCAGCCACTGGCTCAACGGTATCGCGTGATCGCCTGTGACATGCTCGGTTTCGGCGACTCGGCCAAACCGGTCAATCACCGCTATAGCCTGCTGGAACAAGCCGATCTGCAACAGGCGTTGCTCGCGCATCTGCAGGTCGAGCAGCCGGTACACCTCCTCGCTCATGACTATGGCGACAGCGTCGCGCAGGAACTGCTCGCCCGGCATTACGAGGCGCACATCAAGGTCGCCAGTTGCGTGTTCCTCAACGGTGGACTGTTCCCGGAAACCCACCGCCCGGTGTTGATGCAAAAACTGCTGCTCAGCCCTTTAGGCTGGATGATCGGTCGCGCTTTCACCCGAGACGCGCTGGTGAAAAGTTTCGGACAGATTTTCGGCCCGCAGACCCGGCCAAGCGAGAGCGAACTGGATGATTTCTGGAGTCTGATCGACACCCATCAAGGCCCGCGCATCATGCACAAGCTGATTGGCTACATCCCCGAGCGTCGCGTGCAGCGCGACCGTTGGGTGGCGGCCATGCAGCGTGGCGAAATCCCGTTGCGGGTGATCGATGGCGAAGTCGATCCGATCTCCGGTGCGCACATGGTCGAGCGGTACCGGGAGTTGATTGCAGACGCGGACACCGTGCTGTTGCCGGGTATTGGTCACTATCCGCAGACCGAAGCGCCGGTGCAGGTGCTCACGCATTACCTGGCGTTCCGCGACCGTTTGGTGCTGCCGCCGCGCAAAGTGGCGTGCTCCTGAAAGATCAATGGATCGCCGCCAGCGATCTATTGATCTTGCTTGGCATCATCCCCTCACCTTATCGCGCACCATTCAGCCTCAGCCGTGTTCGTTGTGACCCAAAGCCCCGTGCCTGACACTCGGGCTCTCTGTCCTTTGGCCTGCTGGAGTTGCCCTGATGAATGAGTCTGTGCGTTTCGAAGATAAAGTCGTAATCGTCACCGGAGCCGGTGGCGGTCTTGGACGGGCGCATGCACTGCTGTTCGCCAAACAGGGCGCCAAAGTGCTGGTCAATGACCTCGGTGGCTCGACCCAGGGCGAAGGCGCCAATGCTAGCGCCGCCGACCGCGTGGTGGCGGAAATTCGTGAGGCCGGCGGCATCGCCGAAGCCAACCACGACTCGGTCACTGACGGCGACAAACTGGTGCAGAACGCCCTCGACGTCTTTGGCCGCGTCGACGTGGTGGTCAACAACGCCGGGATCCTGCGCGACAAGACCTTCCACAAAATGGACGATACCGACTGGGATCTGGTTTACCGCGTCCATGTCGAAGGCGCCTACAAAGTCACCCGCGCCGCGTGGCCGCACCTGCGTGAACAAAACTACGGTCGAGTGATTTTCACCGCGTCGACTTCAGGCATCTATGGCAACTTCGGCCAGTCCAACTACGGCATGGCCAAACTTGGCCTGTACGGCTTGACACGCACCCTTGCCATCGAGGGCCGCAAGAACAACATTCTGGTCAACGCCATCGCCCCGACTGGCGGCACGCGCATGACCGAAGGCCTGATCCCGCCGCAAGTATTCGAGCAACTGAAGCCGGAACTGGTCAGTCCGTTGGTGGTGTATCTGGCCAGTGAACAGTGCCAGGAGACTTCCGGGCTGTTTGAGGTCGGTGGTGGCTGGATGGGCAAGGTGCGGTGGGAGCGCAGTTTGGGGGCCGGGTTTGATCCGCGTGTTGGATTTTCGCCGGACGATGTCGCGGCGCACTGGCAGCAGATTTGCGATTTTGAAGGCGCGGCGCACCCCAAGGACAACATTGAGGCGCTGAAGGAAATGATGGCGAATTTGCAGAAATATTCGCTCTGAACCCTGCGCAACAATCGGCAGGGCTGCGTCATCCCTGCCATCTCCCCGCTAAAACCCGTCACCCATAAAAAAGGCCGCTGCAAACGCAGCGGCCAAGGTAAGACGTTGGATCAAGGAGCTACAAATCAACGTCAGTGAACACCGGGGCGATCAACCGAAGACCTTCGGCTGATCTGAAATCTGTCAGCAATGGCTTGAGTGGTTAAGGCGCCAAGGCCGAGTGCTTTGCGGCGTGTCCCGTGAAAGCCCGCTCAGAATACGGATTTGAGTCTGTAGGAAAAATAGCGATTGCGGACATGAACTGTTACGGGGCATGTAACAGTCATCCCGCACCAACGGCACCATGCGCGGCACTGATGATCCTTCATCCAGCCGACCCATGGACGACGCCAAGCCTTAACCCGCAAGGGTATTCATCCTTTCGAGCGACAACGCGAATACCTCCTTGGTGCGCTTATCGACCCGGTCAACCGGCAGTAGGGTGGGGCCTTCTGTCACTCACCGGGGAAGACGCATGAAAACAAGAACAATGCGCGCCATCTTCACACCGCAGGCGCTGGCAGCCGCGGTGGCTATGGGCTGCTGTGCCCAGGCGCACGCGGTTTCGTTCAACATCGGGGAAATCGAGGGCACCTTCGACTCGTCACTGTCGGTCGGTGCGAGCTGGGGCATGCGCGATGCTGACAAGTCGCTGGTCGGCACGGTCAACGGTGGTACCGGGCAATCTTCGACGGGTGATGACGGACGCCTGAACTTCAAGAAGGGCGAAACCTTTTCGAAAATCTTCAAAGGCATTCACGACCTCGAACTGAAGTACGGCGACACCGGGGTGTTTGTGCGTGGCAAATACTGGTACGACTTCGAACTCAAGGATGAAGACCGCGAGTTCAAACAGATCAGCGACAAGGGGCGCAAGGAGGGCGCCAAGTCTTCCGGCGCGCAGATTCTCGATGCGTTCGTCTATCACAACTACTCCATCGCTGACTTGCCGGGCACCGTGCGTGCCGGCAAGCAAGTGGTGAGCTGGGGCGAAAGTACCTTCATCGGCAACTCGATCAACAGCATCAACCCGATCGACGTGTCGGCGTTCCGTCGTCCTGGCGCCGAGATCAAGGAAGGTCTGATCCCGGTGAACATGCTGTTCGGCTCGCAAAGCCTGACGGACAAGCTCTCTGTCGAAGGTTTCTACCAACTGGAATGGGACCAGACCGTTCTCGACAACTGCGGTACGTTCTTCGGCGTCGATGTGGCGGCGGACGGTTGCAACAACGGGTATACCGTCGGCAGTCCCGCGATTGCGCCGTTTGTGCCGTTGACCAAGGCCTTCGGTCAGGGCATTGAGGTGACTCGCGAAGGCGTCGTGGTGCCCCGGGGCGGCGATCGCGATGCACGGGATTCCGGGCAGTGGGGCACGGCGTTGCGCTGGCTCGGCGACGACACCGAATACGGCCTCTATTTCATGAACTACCACAGCCGCACACCGACGGTGGGCACCACCACGGCCGGGCGTTCGACGCTTGCCGCGTTGCCGGGCATGGTCGGCATCGCCAATGGTCTGGCCCCCGGCAGCGGCTCGGGACTGGCGCAAAGCGTGATGCTGGGACGCGGTCAGTATTACCTCCAATACCCGGAAGACATTCGTCTGTACGGCGCCAGTTTCTCTACCACACTGCCCACCGGCACCGCGTGGACCGGCGAGATCAGCTACCGGCCAAACGCTCCGGTGCAGGTCAACACCAACGACCTGACCTTGGCGTTGCTCAACCCGATTGCCGGGGGCGCTGCTTCGCCACTGTCGACTTCGCCCGGTGCTGACAACAAAGGGTATCGCCGCAAGGAAATCACCCAGATCCAGAGCACCCTCACGCACTTCTTTGATCAGGTATTAGGTGCCCAGCGCCTGACCGTCGTCGGTGAAGCGGCGGTGGTGCGGGTCGGCGGTCTGGAGTCGCGCAGCAAGCTGCGTTACGGCCGCGACTCGGTCTACGGCCAATACGGTTTCGGCGGCGACACCGATGGCTTCGTCACGTCGACTTCGTGGGGCTACCGCGCCCGGGCGATTCTCGACTACGCCAACGTGATTGGCGGGGTCAACCTCAAGCCGAACCTGTCGTGGTCGCATGACGTCGCCGGTTACGGCCCCAATGGCCTGTTCAACGAAGGCGCCAAAGCGATCAGCGTCGGCGTCGATGCCGACTACCGCAACACCTACACCGCGAGCCTCAGTTACACCGACTTCTTTGGTGGCGATTACAACGTCCTCGAAGACCGTGACTTCGTCGCCCTGAGCTTCGGCGTGAACTTCTGATCTGCCCGAGAAGGATGAATGCAATGCGCAAAATGATTCTGCAATGTGGTGTCCTGGCCCTGAGCCTGCTGACGGCCAACGTGATGGCGGCAGTGTCACCGCAAGAAGCCAACAAGCTTGGCACCAGCCTCACGCCGCTGGGCGCCGAGAAGGCCGGTAACGCCGATGGCTCGATTCCGGCATGGACCGGTGGCATCCCGAAAAACGCCGGGGCGGTCGACAGCAAAGGGTTCCTGGCCGACCCGTTCGCCAATGAAAAACCGTTGTTCACCATCACCGCCGCCAATGTCGACCAGTACAAGGACAAGCTCTCCGACGGTCAGGTGGCGATGTTCAAACGCTACCCGCAAACCTACAAGATCCCGGTTTACCCGACCCACCGCACCGTCGCCGTGCCGCCTGAGATCTATGAGTCAGCCAAACGCAGTGCGCTGAACGTGACCACGATCAATGACGGCAACGGCCTGGCCAATTTCACCGGCAACCGCTACTACGCCTTCCCGATTCCGAAGAACGGCGTTGAAGTGTTGTGGAACCACATCACCCGTTACCACGGCGGGAATCTGCGTCGGATCATCACTCAGGTCACACCACAAACCAACGGCAGCTACACGCCGATCCGCTTCGAAGAAGAGATCGCCGTGCCGCAACTGATGAAAGATCTCGACCCGGAAAAAGCCGCCAACGTCCTGACCTTTTTCAAGCAGTCAGTCACCGCGCCGGCACGTCTGGCCGGCAACGTGCTGCTGGTTCACGAGACGCTCGATCAGGTGAAGGAACCGCGTCTGGCGTGGGTCTACAACGCCGGCCAGCGCCGGGTACGCCGCGCGCCGCAAGTGGCCTATGACGGCCCGGGCACCGCCGCGGACGGTCTGCGCACCTCCGACAACTTCGACATGTTCTCCGGCGCTCCGGATCGTTATGACTGGAAACTGGTCGGCAAGAAGGAAATGTACATTCCGTACAACAGCTACAAACTCGATTCGCCGAAACTCAAGTACGACGACATCGTCAAGGCTGGCCACATCAATCAGGATCTGACCCGCTATGAACTGCATCGCGTGTGGGAGGTGATCGGTACGGTCAAACCGAACGAGCGGCACATTTACGCCAAGCGTCACATGTACATCGATGAGGACAGTTGGCAGGTAGCGCTGGTCGATCACTACGACGGTCGCGGCCAACTGTGGCGCGTCGCCGAAGGGCACGCTCAGTACTACTACGATCACCAGGCACAGGCCTACACCCTGGAAGCGCTCTACGACATCATTGCCGGCCGGTACATTGCCTTGGGGATGAAGAACGAAGAAAAGCACAGTTTCGAATTCGGCTTCGAAGCCAAGGCTGCCGACTACACGCCATCGGCCCTGCGCGCAGCGGGCGTGCGGTAACGTTTGGGATACAACGGCTGTACAAAAGGCGACCGCGCGGTCGCCTTTTTTATGGCTGCCAATCAGCGCGCTGAATATTTATCAACAAGCTGACAGCAGAGGGCTAGGGTGGCTGCAAAACAATAAGAAGGCTTACCCGATGACCGCCATGACGCCGTGTCTGGATCGCCCCGGTTTCCTGCCCAGACTGTCTTCCCATCACCAGCCACGCTTGCGATTGAGCGAGCCACTGCTTGAGTCGATGGCGCGGGTCAGGCTCATTTGTGCGCCCGCCGGCAGTGGCAAAAGCGCGCTGCTTACCGAATGCCTGCTTCAGGCACCCACCGCCCATGCGGTGTTGTGGTTGCCGCTGGCCGGGGCGCAACTCGGTACCGGCGAATTGTGCCGGCGACTGACGCAGGTGCTGGGACTGGCCGAAACAGACGAGTCAGGCTTGATCGCGGCATTGGCTCACTGGGCGACACCGACCTGGCTATTCATTGACGATTACTGCCGTCTGCCGGATCCGTCGCTCGATGCCTTGCTCGACCGTTTGCTGACAATCAGCAGCCCGGCATTAACCTGGTGGATCGGCACTCGCCGGCGTCCGCAATGCAACTGGCCGCGGTTGCTGCTGGACGACGAATTGTATGAATGTGAAAGCCCGACGCTGGCGCTGACCCAGGACGAGATCGCCCAGGCACTGAAACATTTGTCAGCCGAGCAGGCCGCCAATGTGGCTGGACGGATTGTTCATCGCACCGGTGGCTGGTGCGCCGGAGTGCGAATGACGTTGCTGCAAAAATGCGACTGGTCGCAAAGCACCCAACCGCAGCAACGTGTGGAAACCTTGCTTGATTATCTGCAGCACGAACTGTTCAGCGGTTTGACGCCGGAGCTGGCGGAAGTCTGGCGGGTACTGGCGAATCTGCCGCGTTTCAACGCTGAACTGTGTGAGCACTTGTTCGGTGCCGGTGAGGGGGCTGATTACCTGCGAACGCTGCAAACGCTGGGTTGCTTTATCGAGCCATGGAATGAATCGTCGCAGTGGCTACAGATCTTCGCGCCTTTGGCGCAGGTGATGCGCGATGAACATTGGCCCGCGTCCCGTTCATGGCATCGTCGGGCCTGCCAATGGTTCGCCGCTACCGGGGATTGGCGTTCGGCTTTCGAGCAGGCGTTGCTTGCCGAGGAATTCGAAACGGCAGTGAGCCTGTTGCAGCATTTCAACTTCGAGCATCTTTTTGAAGAGCAAACTGTGGTGCTGTTGTTGCGCCTGCATGAATCTCAGGGCGAAGGATTGACCTTGGGATCACCGCAGTTGGTCGGGCTGATCAGCGCAGCGCTGTTGTTTGCCGGCCGGTTCGAACAGGCCACGCAGTGCATCGCGCACCTGGCGAGGTTCATGCCGCAACCTTCGGCGGCGCTGGAACGACAACTGATTGCGCGCTGGCAAACCTTGAATGGCTGGCTGCTGCATCTGGAAGGGCAGATGACTTGCGCTCAGAGTCATTTTTCCGAGGCGCTGGATTCGCTCGACGACGACCACTGGATGGCGCGGGTGATGTGTTTGTCGGGGGTGACGCAACAGGCGCTCTTGAGAGGGGAGATGGATGTGGCCTACGCCCACAATCGGCAGGCGCTGTGTCTGGCGCGGGCGCAAAATTCGCTGGTTTTCGAGGCGCTGCTTGAACTCGATCATGCACAAATATTGGAGCAGCGTGGCGCGGCGGCGCGGGCCGAATGTCTGTTGGCCGGAGTGCACGCTCTGCTCGGCAGACGATCGGATCGACCGACGCCGCTATTGGGCAGGATTGCACTGCGTCGGGGGCGTCTGGCCCTCAGTCAGGGGCAGGATGCCCTGGCGGCCGTTTTTTTTCAGTCCGGCCTCGACGATTGCAAGCGCAACCATGACAAGCGGGTTTTGTATGGCTATCTGGGGCAGGCACAACTGGCGGCCAATCAGGCGGATTTTGAAGGTGCATTTGTCTGGTTGCGCGATGCACAGCGGCTGATGCAGCAGCGGCAGATTCCGGAGACTGTCTATCGTGGGGTGTTGTTGCAGATCAGCAGTCTGTTGTGGCTTCAGCAAGGGCGTGCCGAACTGGCCAACGAGGCGATGGCGCGTCTGCTGCGTCACTATCAAGGGGCCGGTGCATTGCAGGCACCGCCGGCGACCATCGAGTTGATTCCACGGGTTGAATACCTGCTGATCCTGGCGCAAACGGGTCTGCGCATCGCCAATAATCCTATCATCCGGCTTCAGCAGTTATTGGCGGACGCGAAGCAGTGCAGAATGGTCGCCCTCGAAACTGACTTGCTCCTGGCGTTGGCCGAAGTTGCCTTTCTGCAGTGCGATCAGGCCGGCGCACAACACTATTTGCAGCTGGGCCTTGAATGGGTCGCTCATCACGGCCTGCACCAGGCGTTGCGTGAACTGGAATTGCGCCAGCCGAACCTGGTGCAGGCACTGAATAACAAGATCGCTGAAGATGCAGCCACGCAGACATTAAGCAACTACGGCGTGCTGAGCCAGCGAGAACTTGAAGTTTTACGACTGATCGCCAAAGGCTATTCCAATCAACAGATTGCAGATGAACTGTTTATTTCGCTACATACCGTAAAGACTCATGCCAGGCGTATACACGGAAAGTTGGGTGTCGAACGAAGAACTCAAGCGGTGGCAAGTGCAAAGCTGTTGGGTCTCGATCTAAGTTGAATTTGTGACAGCCACGTGGAGGATTATTTATTTTGGCGTTTGTCTGAGATGTTTTATGACGTTTGAAAACTTGCAGTAACGGCTGTTGGATTTTTTTCGCTGTTTATATTCGATAACTTGCTCGCAATCGAAGTGGCGCAGTGTCATTTCTTGATCGTTGACCAAGGAGTTAGGTATGAGCGTTATCAATGGCTTTTCAGAAGTTCGACCCGCATGGCTGTCAGGTGCCAGTGAACAAAATAAGCAGCGTCATGACCATTTGCTACAGCAAGTGCGCGCTGAGGAAACCCGGCGTGATCAGTTTCTGGATAAGGCAGCATCGCTGAAAGCCTATGCTGCTGTACGAAGTAAAGAGTGGATCAACAGTGCATTGGGTGTTTCGGTTGATCCTGAAACTATCAAGGTCACCTGTCGCTATGCCATCAAGGTCGGAGCGCGCACCCTGGTTCAGGAAGACAAGCGCACGTTTGTGGAACTGGCGCTGTTCGGCGTACATGATCGCAATCAACGCTTCGAGATGGCTTTTGAAGGGCCGGTTCCTTCCGGCTTGACACCTGTGCGCGTAGAAAACTGGCTGGCGTCTGTCAACATCCGCTCGGATTTCTGGGACACGCGCCGTAAAGCCTTTAACGATTACGACGTGCAGATGGCGCTTCTGGAGGTCTTGGGGGCGCGCATCGCCTACAGCACTTTTTGCGCTGCCGTGCAGGGGCATCTCAATCAGCCAAACATGGCGATGGTCGAACGTTTTATGCAAGGAGACCGGAGTATTTCGGCATCGGCCTTCGTGATGAATGGCTTCCGGTTCGGTTTCCGCGATCTGATGGTTTTCCAGCAAAAGGCCAATCCCCACGGCAACTGCGTCTTGTACGCCCCAGGCTCGCCGGAAGAGCGCGACTGGTATCAATTTCCCAACAGTCGTGAACTTGAATTTCATGTGGCTGGCTGGGTGAGAACAGCCGAAGGGCAGAGCTATCTGGCGGCGCAAACCCAACCTGCGGAAAGGGCGTCACTGGCCAAATACATGGCCACGCTGCGGCAGCTTCCGAGTGCCTGGAAAGGGGTAACGTTTTCCGAATGGCCGGACGCACCGGAAGGCATTCTTGTCGAGGCAATCTTCCATCAGATCGCCTGGGACCTGGCACAGGAAACGCTCGCGCATCCTGCCGCCTATCGAAGCGCCCCTGATGAAATGCGCCAGTCGTTTGCCCGCTTGAATACGGAGTTGAAAGCGCTCTACACCATCGGCACTCGCGAAGCGGGCATCCTGACCTATGAGCGCTTCTGTTACGACCTGATCAAGCAACGTATCGAAGATCTTTTAAAGACCATCGGAAAAACGGTGCAGGTAAACCCGGACGAGATCTTCCTTGATCTGAGTGAAAACGAGACGATTACGCTCACCCAGTTGATCATCAAGGAAACGCAGTTTTATGCCCATGATCGTGGCGGCGAAGTGATTGGGATTTATCCGCGCTTTCGTGTAGGCGCGAAGCATCCAGCACTGCCCGACCTGGACATACGTCAACTGGCCAGTTGGTCGAGAACGTTGCGCCCGGGAGAGAAGTACATCGCCATGCTGCGTGCCGATTATTTAAATAAACAGCACCCCGATTATGAATTAAAGAAAGAAGTTCACTTCAAGTCCCGACAGGTTGAAATGCAACGTTCGGTGTTGTCGAGTTTTTATGCCGGTGCTATCACCCTCACGTTGGCTGAGCAATTGCGCACGTTAATCCTGAACTTCGATAAAGGGACGCCTGCTTCTTTTCCGCCTTTCGGAGAAGTGCCTTCGACCGTGCAGTTCAGTGCAGTCTTCAAGTTTCATGTAAAACGGTGTCTGGTTGAGGGTGTGTATGTTTTCAGGCTGGTACAGGGCGGCAAAGTCAGTGAAATTCTTTATACGCCTGACGCGCCGGACGGCGTCTACTTGCGACCGTTGAGCGGGTTTTTCGAGGCGATCAAGGAACACGGGCTGGGTCAGTACTTCTACGACCGGGTCAAGTACGTCGATCAACGGATCATGGGGACGTTCATCAATAACATTGAATTCAACAATGTTTCTGAAAAACTACCCGTGCTTGAGCTCAACAGCCGCGTGCTGTCGTTGCGCGCGAGTTATAACGAACGTATCGAACGGATCATTGCTGATATTAACGCGCAAACCACCAGTCTGAACGAAATCATTGGCAAATTGGCCTATGACTCGGTGGCGTTGGCTGCGAGTGTCGTCAGTTTGGTAATCCCGCCCGTTGGATTCGCACTCTCCGTGGTGCAAATCACCAAAAACGTACTGGAAGGCGCCGAGTCCTACCGATATGGCGATCGAGAAACGGCCTTCAACAGTTTCAAGGAGGCTCTACTGGACCTGGCGTCTTTGATTCCTGGAGGCAAGGAAGCAACCAAGGCGCAGAAGACGCTGATTCAACTCATGGGTGACGGCAAGGCAATCGTCGGCCTGATTGGATCGGCGACCGGCCAGACCCTCGGCCATGAACGTCTTCTGGCGATAATTGAAGAAATTCTCCAGGAGGAGCCAGCGGGGGACAGCAAAACCGTATTGCTGTAACACCCTGTTAGCGAACTGTCGGCGCCTCTGCGTCGAACCCCATCCGCCAACTCACGGCCCGCGTCGCAGCCAACAACCGCTGCGCCGCCGGGCCGTCTTCGTCGGCGTGAAACAGTGAGGTCGGGCCGACGATGGTCATCACGGCGGCGATCTGTCCGACAGCGTTGAATACCGGAGCGGACAACGCATCCACCCCCGGCATCAGCAAGCCATGCACATGATGCAAACCACGTTCGCGGATCTGCTCGCACAGTGTTGCGTATGTTTTTTCGTCCTTCAGTGGATGATCCACAGCGGCCACTTCCTGATCACGCAACTCATCGGTTTCCCGGTGGGGCAGATAGGCACTGAACACCAACCCCGTCGAAGAGCTAAGCAGCGGCAGCACTGAACCCAATTGCGTCACCACCGTCACCGCACGCACCGCCGGCTCGATGTGCACCACGGTGGCCCCCTGATTACCCCACACCGCGAGGAAACAGGTTTCGTTGAGTTCGTCGCGCAATTCGGCCAATGGCAGGGCCGCGACTTTCAGCACATCCATACTGTTGAGTGCGGCCAGACCCACGCGCAGCGCTTCGCGGCCGAGGCCGTAATGGTTGGTGGCGGGGTTCTGTTCGGCAAATCCCGAGGCGATCAACGCTTGCAGGTAGCGGTGCACCTTGCTTGCGGGCATTTGTACGTGCTCGGCCAGGCGCGACAAGGAAGTGGCGGGCGACAACTCGGCCAGGGCCTTGAGGATGTCGGTGCCGACTTCGGCGGAGCGGACTTTCTGTTTGCCGTGACTGTCGCTGGTTTTTTCCATGATGCTGCCGGGTTCCGGAACGAATGGGCGTCTTTATAGCTTGACGCTGGATAGCGAGCAAATTACGTTATGCGTAATCGAATTACGATAATAACAACCCCGGCGTGCCGAAACCTCTGAGCCAGAGCGATGGGCCATGCCGACTCCCTGTTCAGGAGGCTCCATGAACCTCGATTCAACCGCGTCGACGCTGGCTTATCAGTCCGGTTTCGGCAACGAATTCAGCACTCAAGCGTTGCCCGGCGCGCTGCCCGTCGGCCAGAACTCCCCGCAAAAAGCCCCCTACGGCCTCTACACCGAGTTGTTTTCCGGTACTGCGTTCACCATGACCCGCAGTGAAGCCCGGCGTACCTGGATGTACCGCATTCAGCCATCGGCCAATCACCCGGCGTTCGTCAAACTTGAACGGCAACTGGCTGGTGGGCCGTTAGGCGAGGTGACCCCCAATCGTCTGCGCTGGAACCCGTTGGATATCCCGAGCGAACCGACCGACTTCATCGACGGTCTGGTGAGCATGGCCGCCAACGCCGGCGCCGATAAACCCGATGGCATCAGCATCTACAACTACGCCGCCAACCGCTCAATGGAGCGTGTGTTCTTCAACGCCGACGGCGAACTGCTGCTGGTGCCGCAACTCGGTCGCCTGCGCATAGCCACCGAACTGGGTGTGCTGGAAGTGGCGCCGCTGGAAATCGCCGTGCTGCCACGCGGTCTGAAATTCCGCGTCGAACTGCTTGACCCGCAAGCACGCGGCTACATCGCCGAGAACCACGGCGCGCCGCTGCGCCTGCCGGATCTGGGGCCAATCGGTAGCAATGGCCTGGCCAACCCACGGGATTTCCTGACCCCGGTCGCTGCTTACGAAAATCTGCAACAACCGACCACGCTGGTGCAGAAATTTCTTGGGCAGTTGTGGGCCACCGAACTCAATCATTCGCCACTGAACGTGGTCGCCTGGCACGGTAACAACGTGCCGTACAAATACGATCTGCGCCGCTTCAACACCATCGGCACGGTCAGTTTCGATCATCCCGACCCGTCGATCTTCACCGTACTGACCTCTCCGACCAGCGTGCACGGTCTGGCCAACCTCGACTTCGTGATCTTCCCGCCTCGCTGGATGGTGGCCGAGAACACCTTCCGTCCGCCGTGGTTCCACCGCAACCTGATGAACGAATTCATGGGCCTGATCCAGGGCGAATACGACGCCAAGGCTGAAGGCTTCGTGCCTGGCGGCGCCTCGCTGCACAGTTGCATGAGCGCCCACGGCCCGGACGGTGAGACCTGCACCAAGGCCATCAACGCCGAACTCAAACCGGCGAAAATCGATAACACCATGGCCTTCATGTTCGAGACCAGTCAGGTGCTGCGCCCAAGCCGCTTCGCCCTCGACTGCCCACAACTGCAACCCAATTACGACGCCTGCTGGGCCACACTGCCCGCCACGTTCGACCCGACCCGGAGATAACCCATGACTCAGAATTCCATCACCCGCAGTTGGGTTGCTTCGGCCAACGGCCACGCCGATTTTCCGCTGCAGAACCTGCCGCTCGGCGTGTTCAGTGTCAACGGTTTGGTGCCGCGCGCTGGCGTCGCGATCGGCGATCACGTCTTCGATCTGCAAGTGGCGCTTGAGGCCGGTCTGTTCGACGGTGCAGCGCGAAGTGCCGTCGAAGCCATGAAGGGCGGTTTGCTCAATGCGTTCTTCGAACTCGGTCGCCCGGCTCGCGCGGCGCTGCGCCAGCGTCTGCTTGAATTGTTTGAAGAAGGCAGCACCGAGCGCGGCAATATCGAAGCCCAAGGGGCAACACTGCTGCCTTTGGCCGTGGACTGCCAGATGCATCTGCCGGCGCGCATCAGTGACTACACCGACTTCTACGTCGGCATCGAACACGCGCAGAACGTCGGCAAACTGTTCCGCCCCGACAACCCTCTGCTGCCCAACTACAAGCACGTACCGATCGGCTACCACGGTCGCGCCTCGACGGTGCGCGCCTCCGGCACCGACGTGCGCCGCCCCAAAGGCCAGACGCTGCCCGCCGGTCAAACCGAACCGACTTTTGGCCCGTGCGCTCGCTTGGACTATGAACTGGAACTGGGGATCTGGATCGGTCAGGGCAATGAGATGGGCGATTCGATTGCCATCGGTGATGCGGCTGAGCACATCGCCGGTTTCTGCCTGCTCAACGACTGGTCGGCTCGCGACATTCAGGCGTGGGAATATCAGCCGCTGGGCCCGTTCCTGTCCAAGAGCTTCATCACCAGCGTCTCGCCGTGGGTGGTGACCGCCGAAGCGCTGGCGCCGTTCCGCACCGCGCAACCTGCGCGCCCGCAAGGTGATCCGCAGCCGCTGCCTTACCTGCTCGACAAACGCGATCAGGACGCTGGCGCCTTCGACATCGAACTGCAAGTGTTGCTGCTTACCGAAGCCATGCGCGAGCAAAACCTGCCGGCCCATCGCCTGACACTGAGCAACACCCGCTACATGTACTGGACCGTCGCGCAAATGGTTGCGCACCACAGCGTCAACGGTTGCCAGTTGCAGGCCGGTGATCTGTTCGGCTCTGGCACTTTGTCCGGTCCTGAAAACGGTCAGTTCGGCAGCCTGCTGGAAATCACCGAGGGCGGCAAAAAGCCGATAGAACTGGCGTCCGGTGAAGTGCGCAAATTTCTTGAGGACGGCGACGAAATCATCCTGCGTGCGCGCTGCGTCCGTGACGGTTTTGCTTCCATCGGCTTCGGCGAATGCCGCGGTAAAGTGCTGCCGGCGCGCTGACAGGAGCGGCTCATGGATCTCTATACCTATTACCGTTCGACCTCGTCGTATCGGGTGCGGATCGCGCTGGCGCTCAAGGGGCTCGACTACCAGGCACTGCCGGTCAACCTGATTGCACCGCCCGGTGGCGAGCATCGGCAAGCGGCGTATCTGGCGATCAATCCGCAGGGGCGGGTGCCGGCGTTGCGTACTGACGAAGGCGAACTGCTGATTCAGTCGCCGGCGCTCATCGAGTATCTGGAAGAGCGTTATCCACAGAGGCCTCTTTTGCCCGAAGACCTTGCTACCCGTGCGCATGTGCGCGGCGTGGCGGCGGTGATCGGCTGCGATGTGCATCCGCTGCACAACGTCAGCGTGCTTAATCGTCTACGTCAGTTGGGGCACGATGAGCCGCAGGTGGTGGAGTGGATCAGTCACTGGATCGGGCAGGGGCTGGCGACGGTGGAACAGTTGATCGGTGACAGCGGTTTCTGTTTCGGTGAGTGGCCATGCGTGGCGGACGTCTACCTGATCCCGCAGTTGTATGCCGCGCAGCGGTTCAATGTTTCGCTGCAGGCTTATCCGCGGATTCGCCGCGTGGCGGCATTGGCCGCTGAACATCCGGCGTTCATCAAGGCGCATCCCGCCAACCAGCCAGATACACCGTAAATTCCTGTGGGAGCGGGCTTGCTCGCGAAAGCACCGTGTCAGACACAGAGATTTTGACTGATACACCGCATCCGCGAGCAATCCAGCTCCCACAAGGGATCAGTGGACGACAGAATTGGGTGGGAGATGCCCAAGCCGTTCCGTCAGACGCAAGCGCTGAATCGGGTCATCACTGAGCAGTAGCGCATGCTCCAGATCGAAGCGTTCGGCATTTGGGCAGTCGAGCCGCTGATAAAGACTGGCGCGCGCCAGGTAATCGGCGGCGTTGGCGTCGCCCAGCTCAAGCACGCGTTCGGCGTCGATCAGGGCCGCGATAAAGTCATCGTGGGACAGGTACAACTGGCGCAGGTTGCGCGACAGGCGTTGAAGCATCTGCACCGGCGTGGCAGTCAGCAGATGGTCGGCGTTGAGCTTCATGTTCGGGCCGTATTGGCGCTGCAACAGTTCTCGACAGTCGTTGGGGTACAGGCGTCGACCACCGCAGGGGTCAAGCAAGTGATCGGCACCGGGTACCCGGAGCAGGAAGTGCCCGGGGAAGTTAACCCCGACCAGTGGAATTTCCAGCGCGCGCGCCAGTTCCAGCGCAATCAACGCCAACACCAAAGGCTGGCCGCGACGGGTTTGCAACACTTTGTGCAATAACGCGGCCTGTGGGCGCAGCGGGAGGAAGTCGTCCTGAGCGAAGCCGAGCTCCGTCATCCGCCGTAATAGCGGCTGCGCCAGTTCGCTGACCGGCAACATCGGCAAGCCATAGCTGACCCGTTGCTGCAATTCCTTGAAGTCCTGCATAAGCGCCTCGGGATTGACGGTTGTATCGTGCTCGGCCGCGATCCACAGCGCGGCGTCGAACAGCGCAGGCGGTGAACGGTGCAGACACTCGAAAAAACGTTGGCGCGCACTCATCAGAATCTCCGGGTAATGCCCCGTTTTAGCCCCGTCCATGCCATTCGTCCAGTGCCTGGCTGCGCCAGTCTGGATATATGCCGCAAACCCATTGTCCGCACGGGCGCTTATTCCGGTGCGCTGCAGCAATTTTCGGGCGCAAGCCTATACTGGCGTTCTACAAGAAGTGATTCGGGAGCCCAACGATGTTTGCGCTCATGCAAAGCACTCGCCTGGAATCGCTGCACCTGAGCGTTGACCCGGTCTCCGGGTTGAAGGCGGTCATTGCCATCCATAACAGTCGCCTCGGGCCGGCCCTTGGCGGATGTCGTTATCTTGCCTATCCCAATGACGAATCAGCCGTCGAAGACGCCATTCGTCTCGCTCAGGGCATGAGCTACAAAGCTGCGCTGGCCGGGCTGCCGCAGGGCGGTGGTGTGGCGGTGATTGTGCGCCCGGTGCATGTGGAAAATCGCGGGACGTTATTTGAAGCCTTCGGCCGCTGCATTGATCAACTCGACGGTCGCTACATCACCGCCATCGACAGTGGTACTTGCGTGGCGGACATGGATTGCATCGCCCAGCAGACCCAACACGTCACCAGCACCACCTCGGCCGGCGACCCGGCGCCACACGCGGCAATGGGCGTGTTCGCCGGGATTCGTGCCACCGCCATGGCGCGATTGGGCTGCGATAACCTCGAAGGTCTGCGCGTTGCGATTCAGGGCTTGGGCAATGTCGGTTACGCACTGGCCGAGCAGCTTCACGCGGCGGGCGCCGAACTGCTGGTCAGCGACATCGACCACGGCAAGGTGCAACTGGCGATGGAGCAACTCAACGCCCATCCAGTCGCCAACGATGCGCTGCTCTGCACGCCTTGCGACATTCTGGCGCCGTGTGGGCTGGGCGGTGTGCTCAACAGTCACACGGTCACGCAACTGCGTTGCTCGGCAGTGGCGGGATCGGCGAATAATCAGCTGACGCATCTGGACGTGGCGGATCAACTGGAGCGGCGCGGGATTCTGTATGCCCCCGATTACGTGATCAATGCCGGCGGCCTGATCTACGTTTCACTGAAGCATCGCGGCGAAGAGTTGCCGACGATCACTGCGCATCTGTCGAAAATCAGCTCGCGGCTGACTGAAGTGTTTGCCCATGCCCAGGCGGAAAAACGCTCACCGGCGAGGGTGGCCGATGAGTTGGCGGAGAAAG
This sequence comes from Pseudomonas sp. NPDC087615, assembly GCF_044743445.1. Lineage (NCBI taxonomy): Bacteria > Pseudomonadati > Pseudomonadota > Gammaproteobacteria > Pseudomonadales > Pseudomonadaceae > Pseudomonas > Pseudomonas sp. NPDC087615. Next base: position 37,346 of record NZ_JBIUWM010000025.1, read on the forward strand.
TGTTGTATCGCTGAGTTTCATCGGCATGAAAAAGGCCCTGAGCCATTCGACTCAGGGCCTATTCAATTCGGGCATTGATTACTTCGCAGCTTTCACCGCTTTTGCCGGTTTCAAGGGCGCTTCGGCAGATTCCTCGGCCTCGGCTTTCTCGACCGGCTCAGCCGGTGCATTGATCAGCTCCGAGAGTGCATCAGGCTGGCTCTTGAACGCTCGGGCGAACACATCGCGGTTCTTCGCCATGTAGATCCCGGCTTCTTCCACTTGCTGCTCAGTCATGGACGGAACGGCTTTTTGCAACACATCGGCCAGATATTCGGCCAGTTCGAGCATTTTGTCATGACGGTCAGCTTCGGCTTTATCCATGAACAAGCGCTCCAGATCTCGGCTGCTGCGGTATACCACTTCGACGGCCATTCACCACCTCACATGCCTTCACGTTAAGTTGTCTTCACGACTACTGTATCCATATACAGCGAAAAGGATAAGCGAATCCCTGCGCTATGGGTAGTGGCTTTTCAATGTAGACCGGATTCAGGGTTTGTCAGCCTTGCGCAGGCACTGCGACGAAACGCCACGGCGCGCGCTTCGTGGCACCTCGCCATGATGGCGTGGCCTCTTTTCTGCATGAAACCCAAAGCATGCAGAAAAACGTCATGTCCAACACGCATCATCCGCTCGAATCGGGCTAAGGAACATCATCGTGAAAATCAACTGGGCCGAGAAACTGCGGCAAAACGTGCATCAACTGGCCGAGTCCCTGGGCAACCTGTTCGTCGAAACTTTCCACTACCTGGCGCTGTTCGCCATCGGTGCGGTGACGGCGTGGGCGGCGGTGATGGAGTTTCTCGGGATGCTCGAAGAGGGGCATATCAAGATTGATGACATTCTGTTGCTGTTCATCTATCTGGAACTGGGCGCGATGGTCGGGATTTACTTCAAGACCAACCACATGCCAGTGCGCTTCCTGATCTACGTGGCGATCACCGCGCTGACCCGTCTGCTGATCTCCAACGTCTCGCACCACAACCCACCGGACATGGGCATCATCTACCTGTGCGGCGGAATTCTGCTGCTGGCGTTTTCGATTCTGGTGGTGCGTTACGCCTCGTCGCAATTTCCTTCGGTGAAAATCGACAAGCCGCAACGCAAGCTCGGAGCAGGTTCCGGTGAACACCCTGAGATCGAGAAGGGCGAGCTTTAAAGCCCGGCAGCCTGCCGAGGCTCACCGCTGATTCGCTGCGGTGGCGGGGTCAGGCCGTCGCCGCTGGTCATCGCTTCAAGGATCGCCATGGCACTGTGGCCTTGTTCGATGGCGATGCCGAATTGGATGCTTTGCACCAGACGCTTGAGGCGTTTGGGGTCGTTGCGCTGTTCGGTGCTGATCATGCGTTTGGCCACGATGCGGCCGCTGTTGGACAGGGTCAGCATAATGCTGCCGTCCAGGCCCTGAATGCTCAGGTTGATCTGATAGTCCGGCGCGAAGGCATCGGTAATGATCTGAAAAGGATTGTCCATGATGCGTCACCGCCTGATTGAACGTGCAGTTGTTGACCGGCCGCGATCGGGTTGGTTCGCCCATCCAGACCACCGGCCATTCCGTGGCCATATCGCCATATCGCTTTATGCAAGTGCTGTAGCAAGGGCTATGCCGGAATAATTGTCGAACAATGAACACGGACAAAAACAAGGCGAGCCATTGGCTCGCCTTGTTCATTTGCGTCCTGTTTCAGGGCAGGAACGCGTCGATGATCGCTGACAGTGCAATCAGGCTGATCAGCATTCCACCCAGTTCACCGCCAAGCCGCCCCGTGAAGTCTCTTTGTATTTGTCGTGCATGTCGGCGCCGGTATCGCGCATGGTGCGGATCACCCGGTCGAGGGAAATGAAGTGGTTGCCGTCACCGCGCAGGGCCATTTGCGTGGCGTTGATCGCCTTCACTGCGGCGATGGCGTTGCGCTCGATACAGGGCACTTGCACCAGCCCGCCGACCGGATCGCAGGTCAGGCCCAGGTTGTGTTCGAGGCCGATCTCGGCGGCGTTCTCCAGTTGCTCCGGGGTGGCGCCGAGCACGTCGGCCAGGCCGGCAGCGGCCATCGCGCAGGCGGAACCGACCTCGCCCTGACAGCCGACTTCGGCGCCGGAAATCGAGGCGTTTTTCTTACACAGAATGCCGACAGCGGCGGCGCTCAGGAAGAAAACGACGACGTCATCGTCGGACGCGTCCGGATTGAATTTCATGTAGTAGTGCAGAACCGCAGGAATGATCCCGGCGGCGCCGTTGGTCGGTGCGGTAACCATGCGCCCGCCCGCGGCGTTTTCTTCGTTGACGGCTAGGGCGAACAGGTTGACCCACTCCATCGCCGACAGCGTCGAGCTGATGACATTCGGTTTGCCGATTTCCAGCAGACTACGGTGCAGTTTTGCCGCGCGGCGCGGCACATTGAGACCTCCGGGCAACAGGCCTTCGTGGCGCAGGCCTTGTTCGACGCACTCGCGCATCACCGACCAGATGTGCAGCAGGCCCTGCCGAATTTCGGTGTCGCTGCGCCAGGCCCGTTCATTGGCCATCATCAGCTCGCAAACCCGCAGCTTGTGCTGCTTGCACAGCGACAACAGTTCGGCGGCGCTGGAAAAGTCGTACGGCAATACCACGTCGCTGGCCGGCGCCACGCCGGATTCGGCTTCTGCCGCTTCGATGATGAAACCGCCACCGACCGAGTAGTACGTTTGCGTAAACAGTGCAGCGCTTTCGCCAAAGGCTGTCAGGGACATGGCGTTGGGATGGTAGGGCAGGCTCTCGTCGAGCAGCAGGAGATCGCGTTGCCAGTTGAAGGCAATTGACCGCTGTCCGGCGAGGGACAGTTGGCCGGTCTCGCGCAGTTGCTGGATGCGTGGGTCGATGGTCGCCGGATCAATGCTGTCCGGCCACTCGCCCATCAGGCCCATGATCGTGGCGCGGTCGGTGGCGTGGCCGACGCCTGTGGCGGACAACGAACCATACAAGCGGATTTCCACGCGTTGCACATCGTTGAGCAAATGCTCGTCGATCAGCGCTTGAGTGAAGGTTGCAGCAGCGCGCATCGGGCCGACGGTGTGGGAACTGGACGGACCGATGCCGACTTTGAATAGATCGAAAACACTGATAGCCATGCTAAAGCCTTACAAGCAATGGTGTAGGAATCGCCGCCATTTTTTGTAGGCCAAGCGCAAGGTCGGCGATACTGCCTACCTCGGTCTTGTGTGACCAACGAAATTTCCTAAGACAGCCTTCAGCAGGACTAAACGATGAGTCGTCAATTGCATGCCCAGACTTACGTCTGGCTGCAGGTGTTTTCCTGTGCCGCGCGGCACCTGTCCTTCACCCGCTGTGCAGAAGAACTGCACATCACGCCGGGGGCGGTCAGCCAGCAAATTCGTCAACTGGAGGAGCGTCTTGGTTTTCGCCTGTTTCATCGTCGTGCGCGAGGGGTGGAACTGAGCGCGGAAGGGCAGCGGTTGGCGATGACGGTCAACGAGGCCTACGGCAGCATCGATGCCGAATTGCGGCGCCTGGATGCGGGGATGATCAGTGGGGTTTTGCGGCTGCGTTCGATTCCGTCGTTCCTCAGCAAATGGCTGACGCCGCGACTGCCACGCTTGCAGCAACGATACCCGGACATCCAGTTGCGTCTGGTGGCTGAGGACAGCAGTGTGCCGCTGCACGAGGGCGATTTCGATCTGGCGATCGATCTGAACGACGGCAGTTACCCGGGATTGTTATCCACAGCCTTGCTCGATGAGCAGATTTTCCCGGTGTGCGCGCCGAGCCTGCTGCGCGGGCGTCCGCCGCTGCATGGGCCGGCGGATCTGGTGCATTTTCCATTGCTGCACGACATCACCGCCTGGCGCGGCAGTTATGAATATGCGGAATGGGAGTTTTATTTGAACGCGATCGGCTTCGAGGGTGCGGACGTGCGACGAGGGCATACCTTCAATCGCAACCACCTGACCATCGAAGCGGCCATCGCCGGTATGGGGGTGGCAATTGCCCGGCGCACGCTGCTCAACGATGAGCTGGAGCGGGGCACGTTGATGGTGCCGTTCGGGCTGTCGGTGCCCAATCACAAACGTTACATGTTGCTGTATGCGCCGGGGGCGTTGAGCCATCCGGGCGTGCGTGCAGTGCATGATTGGCTGGTGGAGGAGGCGGGGATTTTTCGCAGTTTGCACCCGTTGAACGACGGGCAATTGTGAGTAAATCTTGCAGGATGACAAGTCGACCCGACTCCCGACATTACCAGTGACTTACTCGGTTGTCCGGCTTTTTTTGCGAATGAATATTTTTCTTTTTTCAGGGGTTGAAATGTTCGTCAGTCGGGCCGATTGTTGTAATCAAGGGGTCACGAAATCCTGATCAAGGCCTCTTGCGAGCTAGCTGAAATAAGGGATGAACTATGCAAATCCAAGTCAACAGCGATAACCATATTCAAAGCAGTAAACGACTGGAGGAGTGGGTACGTACAACCATTGAGAGCACGCTCGACCGTTATGAAGAAGACCTGACCCGTGTCGAAGTCCATCTGAGCGACGAGAACGGTGACAAACCTGGTCCCCATGACATGCGCTGCCAACTGGAGGCGCGGCCAAAAGGCCATCAACCGATTTCCGTCACCCATAAAGCCGATACGCTGGAACAAGCGATCGATGGTGCAGCCGAAAAACTGGAGCATGCGCTGGATCACCTTTTCGGCAAACTGCGGGGCAAACCACGCGCTGCTGTGGTGCCATTTAGCAAGGCGAATGACGCACTGCTGGAGGAAGAATTTCTTGAGAATGAACAGGCAGCGATCAACAGTTGATACGCTGATTTTTTAAGCCATCCCCAGAAAACGGGCCTGCGAAAGCAGGCCCGTTTTGTTTTCAGCGCATTTTGCCAAGGCAAGCCACGGCCCGGCTTGCCAATTGAACGGGTAAAACCCTGCGCCGGCAATCAGATGCTTTTGCGTATGAGAATATTTATCATTAGTATTGCTCGCTTGTTGGTTCGGCTTGTCGGCCGAGCGTTTTCCGTTTCAGGGTCGAAACATGAAAGGCAAACTTGCCACTCTCCCCATGTCCTATCGTCTGGCCGTTACCTCACGGGTGTTGGCCGCGGTGTTCGGTGGCTATCTGGTTGCGGCGCTGGCCAGCGTGACCTTGACGATGTGGCTGCCACTGAGCCGTGCTGAAGCCGTGGTCACCGGCATGACCCTCTCGTTTCTGGTCTATCTGGTCGCTGTGCTCTGGTGCTTTGCCTGTCGCACGGCGTGGTCGGCATGGGTTGGCTTGCTGGTGCCGAGCGTGATTCTGGCGACCATTTCCGGCGCGGCACGCGGGTTGGGTTTTGCATGAAAGAGGGTTTTCGTCAGGCCATGGCCTGGCTGCACACGTGGGCCGGACTGCTGTTCGGCTGGCTGTTGTTCGCGATTTTTCTGACGGGAACCCTGGCTTATTTCAAGGATGAAATCAGTCACTGGATGCAGCCGGAAATCCCCGCGCGGCCAATCAATGCCGAGGCAAGCCTGAGCCTGGCCCAGGATTATCTGCAACAACACGCTGCGGGTGCCTCACGTTGGCTGATCGACTTGCCCGATGCTCGCGATCCCGGCCTGACCGTGCGCTGGCAGCAGGCACCTGCGAAGCCTGGCGAGCGCGGCCGCTTCGAATCCAAAACCCTCGACGCGCAAACCGGCACCGAAGTGCTGGGCCGCCAAAGCATGGGCGGCGAGTTCTTCTACCGTTTCCACTTCCAGCTACAAATGCCATACCCGTGGGGCCGCTGGCTGGCGACGATCGCCGCGATGGTGATGTTCGTCGCGTTGATCACCGGGATCATCACCCACAAGAAAATCTTCAAGGACTTCTTCACGTTTCGCCCGCGCAAGGGCCAGCGTTCCTGGCTCGACGGACATAACGCCGTGGGCGTGCTGGTGTTGCCGTTTCACTTGATGATCACCTACAGCAGTCTGGTGATTTTCATGTCGATGGTCATGCCCGCGAGCATTAAGGCGTCTTACGGCGGCGACGTGCGGTCGTTTTACGATGAGGTGTTTCCAGCCTCGAAGGCGCCGGAACGGGCCAATATCCCTGCTGCACTGGCACCGATGGCACCCTTGTTGGCCAAGGCCAGTGCGCAATGGTCCGGTGGCCGCACCACGCGGCTAACGGTGAATAACCCAGGGGATGAGAATGCCTCTGTGGTGCTCTCGCGTGCTGGTGACCGTGTGGTGCACGATTTCGGCAGCGCAGTGACCTTCAATGGTGTTACCGGAAAAATGCTCGGCCGCACACCGGCTCAACCCGTGGCGATGGCGGTGAGCGGCACTTTCTATGGATTGCACATGGGCCACTTTGCCGGGCCGGTGCTGCGCTGGCTGTATTTCATTTGTGGTTTGGCCGGCACGGCGATGATCGGCACTGGGCTGGTGATCTGGCTCGGCAAGCGCCAGCTCAAACACGCCAAAAGCGGTGTTATGCCGTTCGAGTTGCGGCTGGTTGAAGTGCTGAACGTTGCCAGCATGGCAGGGTTGCTGACGGCGGTTGCGGTGTACTTTTTGGCCAATCGGCTGTTGCCAGTGGCTTTGACCGGGCGGGCAGATTGGGAAGTGAATGCGTTTTTCATCGCTTGGGGATTGAGCCTGGCGCATGCGCTATTGCGTGTCGGGCGCAAGGCATGGATCGATCAGCTCGTGCTGGGTGCTGCACTGTTTATGGCGGTGCCGCTGATCAATGCGCTGACCACGCCGTGGAATCTCGGCGTAACGCTGAGGCAGGGCGATTGGGCAATGGCCGGGTTTGATCTGACGTGTCTCGCCGCCGGTTTCTTCCTGGCTTGGGCCGCATGGAAAATGCAGCGCGCCGGCAACACCGCCAGCGTTAAAAAAACGCGCCGCGAAACGTCTCGACCGATCACGCTTGAACAAGGGGCGAACTGATGCTGCTGGCGCTGTTGCTTTGTTACGCCGGGTTCACGGCGCTTTGCCTGTCGATGCCTCGACATCACGATGAACTGCTCGGCCACAAACCCTCTGCCCGACGCCGTCGTGGCCTGATGCTGGCGGGAGGGTTGCTGTTGTGTGTATCGCTTTGGGCGGCGGTGACGGCCAACGGCTGGAGTTTCGGTCTGGTCGACTGGGTCGCGGTCTTGATGATCAGTGCGTTGACGCTGGTGCTGTTGCTGCCGTATCGACCGCGACTGGCAATGGCGCTGGCCGGGATGAGCCTGTTGGCCAGTCCGGTTGCCGCATGGGCGCAGGGCTGACGTGTTGATCGGTCTGCCCCCGGAATCTCGCGACGACGAGCCGCGTGGGGCGCGTGCACATTTTCTTCAGGTGTTTCTGTCCCAGCGCTCGCAAATGGAAGCGCTGGTCACTCGCCGTGTCGGTTGCCGGGCGACGGCGGCCGACCTGGTTCAGGATCTGTTTCTGCGTTTCTGGCGGCGTCCGCTGGTGCAGGTGGAAGAACTCAGCACCTACCTGTTGCGCTGCGCCGGCAACATTGCCATTGACCATCTGCGCAGTGAAGGCACGCGGGTGCGCGTCAACGAGGGCTGGCAACCTGAAGAGCCGGACAGCCGGGGCAGCGAACCGCAAGCCGCGCTAGAAGCGGGCAATGATCTGCGTCATGTCGAAGCGGCGTTGCGCGCTTTGCCCGAGCGCACCCGGCAAATCTTTTTGCTCAATCGCATTCACGGGCGCAAGTACGCGCAAATCGCCAAGGCCATGGGCCTGTCCCAAAGTGCCGTAGAAAAACATATGATGCGCGCCCTCGAGGCCTGCAAGGCCAGCCTGCGCGAACCCGCGCCACGCCTGCCAGGGAAAGCACCGTGAACCCTTCAGACCCCGTCATCCCGACCCTTGCGCAGGAACAGGCCGCGTTTGCCTGGCTGAGCCTGTTGCATGATCGGCCTAGCGCTGGCGATCAACTCACTTTCAGCCAATGGCTGCGCGCTGATCCCGCCCACGCCGAGGCCTATGCGCAGGCACAGATTGTCTGGGAATTGAGCGAAGGGCCCGCGCGAACATTGGCCGATGAGCAGGCGTTGGCGCTACAGGGCTACCTCAATGCGATGGATCGCCCGCGCCGTTCGCTGCTTTTGCGTGGGGGCGGGGCTTTGGCGATGGCCGCGTGCCTGCTGTTGATGGTGAGCCTCGGTACGGGGTGGCAGCCGCAGCGCTGGATCGATGATCTGGGCGCTGACTATGTTTCGGCGCCCGGTGAGATTCGCACCGTGACCCTGGCCGATCAATCGCAAGTGACCCTTGATGCCGACAGCGCCATCGCGGTGGACTTCAGCCATGGCGAGCGTCATGTGCAATTGCGTCGCGGCGCCGGTTTTTTCAGCGTCATGCACACTGGCGAGCCGTTCGTGGTCGAGGCCCAGAAGGGCGAGGCGCGGGTGCTCGGCACGCAATTTGAAGTGCGTCTGCAACCCCATGGCGCGCAGGTCACGGTGTTGTCCGGGCGGGTCGGGGTGACGGCAGATCGCGATGGCGAGCAGCAGATTCTTACGGCCGGCCAGCAAGTGGCTTACGGTGAAGGTGCTGCGCAAAAACGCCACGCCGTGGATAGCGAGGCGCAGCTTGCCTGGCGTCAGGGCTGGCTGACTTATTACAAGTCGACGCTGGGCGATGTGGTCGCGGATCTGCGTCGCTATTACCCCGGACGAATTGTGTTGCTCAACGATGAGCTGGCGGCGCGCAAGGTCAGTGGCAGTTTTCCGAGCCGGGATCCGCAGGCTGTGCTGAGTTCGCTGCAAGGGGTGTTGGGGTTTGAGCAGCATCAGGTGCTCGGGCAGCTGATCATTCTGCGTTGAGGTCACTGGCCTCTTCGGGAGCAAGCCCCCTTCCCACAATTTGAAATGTGGTGCCCTTGTGGGAGGGGCTTGCTCCCGAGGGCGTCGGCACATACAACACATCGTCCAAAAATATTTTCAAAATTGTGGTGAGGTAAACCCGAGCCCCATTCGTGTAGTGACTGAAACTGCGAGTCATTCGCATCCGTTGCGGTTCTACACAGGTCATTGAGCAATGAAGTCCAGGGCAAAGTCGGGTTCGGTCAAACAGTGGTTCGGTGCGTCGGCGTTGAGTTTTTCGGCATTGGCGTTGTTGCCGATGAGCGTGGCGCTCGCCGCTGAAACCGCCAGCAGTCAGGCGCAAAAGCAGTTCAGTTTCTCCCTGGCCGCCCAACCGCTGCCGCAAGCCCTGAGCGATTTCAGCCGTGTCACCGGGCAGAGTGTGGTTTACACCGATGAAGCGCCCTACGGCCTGAACGCTCCGGCGGTCAACGGCCAGATGAGTGCCGAGCAAGCCTTGCAGCAAATGCTCACCGGTTCCGGCTTGAACTGGCGCCGCACCGACAGCCACACCCTGGTGCTTGAACCGCAACCCACTGCCGGTGCGTTGAACCTCGGCGCCACCACGATCACGTCGGTGCGCGACGAGTCGATGAGCTACCAGCCGCCGCAAACCAGTTCGGTGATGCGTTCTTCGGCGTCGCTTCAGGAAATCCCTCAGACCGTCAACGTCATCCCGGCCCAGGTCATTCGCGATCAGGCGCCGCGCAATCTCGACGATGCGCTGGCCAACGTCAGTGGCATCACCCAGGGCAACACCTTGGGCAGCACTCAGGACTCAGTGATGACCCGCGGTTTCGGTGACAACCGCAACGGCTCGATCATGCGCGACGGCATGCCGTTGGTGCAGGGCCGAGGCATGAACGCCACCGTGGACCGGGTTGAAGTGCTCAAGGGGCCGGCGTCATTGCTCTACGGGATTCAGGACCCGGGCGGTGTGGTCAACATGGTCAGCAAGAAGCCTGAGCTGACTCAGTACAACGCCCTGACCCTGCGCGGCTCGACCTACGGCGAAGGCAAGAATGGCAGCGGTGGCACCTTCGACAGCACGGGTGCGCTGGGCGAGTCCGGCCTGGCGTATCGTCTGGTGATCGATCACGAAGACGAGGATTATTGGCGCAACTTCGGCACCCACCGCGAAACCCTGATCGCCCCGTCGCTCGCCTGGTTCGGCGAACGGACCAAGCTGTCCTTCGGCTACGAGCATCGTGAATTTCTCACGCCGTTCGATCGTGGCACGGTCATCGATCCACGCACCAACCACCCGCTGAACATCTCGCGCAAGGAGCGTCTCGACGAGCCGTTCAACGATATGGAAGGGCGTTCGGACTTGTATCACTTCGAAGCCGATCACGAACTCAACGACGACTGGAAAGCCCTGTTTGGCTACAGCTGGAACCGCGAAACCTACGACGCCAGCCAAGTCCGCGTCACAGCGATCGACACCAACAAAGGCACGCTGACCCGCAACATGGATGGCACGCGCAACGCGATCACCACCGACTGTTTCACCACGGCCAGCCTTGAAGGCAAGGTCAACGTGCTGGGCATGCAGCATGACCTGGTGTTCGGCGTCGACGACGAGTACCGCAAGATCTACCGCGCCGACCTGATCCGCCAGAAAAGCCTGAGCACCTTCAGCTACGTCAACCCGGTGTATGGCCGTGAAGTCGAAGGCACCACGGTCAGCGCGGCGGACAGCGCGCAGACCGATCTGCTGCGCAGCGACTCGGTGTTTTTGCAGGACTCTATCCACCTTGATGACCAGTGGATTCTGGTCGCCGGCGCACGTTTTCAGGCGTACGACCAGTACGCCGGCAAAGGCGTGCCGTTCAAGGCCAACACCGACAGCAATGGCCAGAAATGGGTGCCGCGTGCGGGTCTGGTGTATCGCTACACCGATGAGCTGTCGTTCTACGGCAGCTACACCGAATCGTTCAAACCCAACTCGACCATCGCCCCGCTGAGCGGCAGCAGCACCGTGCTCGACGGCAGCATTGCGCCGGAAGAGGCCAAGTCGTGGGAGCTGGGCGCACGGCTGGATATGCCGGGGCGCGTCACCGGCAACATCGCGCTGTTCGATATCAAAAAACGCAACGTGCTGGTCGCCAACTCTGAAGGCCCGACGACGATTTACAGCGCTGCCGGTGAAGTACGTTCGCGGGGTCTTGAAATGGATTTGACCGGCCAACTCAGCGACCGCTGGAGCTTGATCGGCAGCTATGCCTACACCGATGCCGAAGTGACCGAGGACCCGACCTACAAGGGCAAACGCCTGCAGAACGTGGCGAAAAACAGCGGCTCATTGTCGGTGGTGTATGACTTCGGCAGTGTGATCGGTGGTGATCAATTGCGCGTGGGGGCGGGGGCTCGTTATGTCGGCGAGCGAGCGGGTAACGCGGTGAATGATTTCGACCTGCCGAGTTACACCGTGGCCGATGCTTTCGCGACTTACGACACCAAAGTGGAAGGGCAGAAGGTCAAGTTCCAGCTCAATGTGAAGAACCTGTTTGATCGCACGTATTACACGTCGGCGGCGAGCCGGTTCTTTGTGTCGATGGGGGATTCGCGGCAGGTATCGTTGTCGAGCACCCTGCAGTTCTGACCTGAAACCGCGTCATCGTTCTTCGCGAGCAAGCCCGCTCCCACAGGAGGGAATGCCTTCCAAATGTGAGGGCAAGGCAGATTTCACAGGGGAATGCCTTCTAACTGTGGGAGCGGGCTTGCTCGCGAAGGGGCCATGACAGGCGATAAAGAACTCGGCACTAACGCAAAAACGCCTGCCGATACTCCCCGGGCGTCCCGCCCAAAACCTGCTTGAACCGATTGGCGAAGTGACTGGCGCTGGCAAACCCGCATGCCAGCGCAATCTCACCCAACGGCAACGTCGTACTGCGCAGCCATTCCCGCGCCCGGCTCAGACGTCGCGCCAACACGTACTGATGCGGCGGCAGTCCGAAACTCACGCGAAACATCCGTGCAAAGTGGTACTCCGACAGGGCACACAACCCGGCCAATTGCCCAAGGCTGATGGGCTCGGCCAACTGCGCATCAATGAACTCCACCAATTGTCGGCGCTGGTGCGGCGCCAGCCCGCCCTTGAGGCGCAAGCCCTGACGAACACCGACCTGACTGAGCAAGGTGTGGCTGATCAATTCATGGGCAAGGCTGCTGGTCAGCAAACGTTCGGCGGGTTCGTCCCAGTTCAGCGTCAGTAACTGTCGGAAACGTTGCGCCTGCTGTGGGTCTTCAAGAAAGGTCTGCTCGCACAACTGCATCTGTCGCGGTTCGCGATCAAGCAAGGTGACGCAACCAAGGGCAAATTGTTCGGCGCTGAAATACAAGTGTGCCAAGCGAATATCGCCGTTGATGACCCAGCCCGATTCGTGATCGGCCGGCAGGATGCACAACTTGTCCGGCCCACCCTTATGCCCCGGCTGACCGCGTCGAAACGTGCCCGTACCGCCGGCGATGTAGCACGACAGGGTGTGATGGCTCGGTGCTTCGTATTCCTGGGCGTCGTGGTGATTGGTCCACAGGGCCGCAGACAAGCCGTCACCGAGCTCGGCGCTGTGCACCAGGCGAGAGTTCGGCGAGCGCTTAAGCGCCTGGAAGACTTGCAGGGTATCGATGGCGGACATGATCGGTTCTCTTCAACGCCTTGCATCGTACTCCGTAGCCGTCTCGCTGCCAGCCGGCCGCCCGACAAAAGCGCAAGTTTATGCAAGCGCTGGTCACCTGCCGCAACTGACACTCAAGGCCTGTCTAGGAGTGTTTGCCATGAACCTGTCGTTGTATCTGCTGACCGTGCTGATCTGGGGCACTACCTGGATTGCCTTGAAATGGCAATTGGGTGTGGTGGCTATCCCGGTGTCGATCGTCTACCGTTTTGGACTTGCCGCGCTGGTGTTGTTCGTGCTGTTGCTGTTGAGTCGTCGACTGCAACCCATGAACCGGCGCGGCCACCTGATCTGCGTGGCCCAGGGCTTGTGTCTGTTCTGCATCAATTTCATGTGCTTTCTCACCGCCAGTCAGTGGATTCCCAGCGGCTTGGTGGCGGTGGTGTTTTCTACCGCCACGCTATGGAACGCGCTCAATGCAAGGGTGTTTTTCGGTCAGCGTATTGCCCGAAACGTACTGATGGGCGGTGCGTTGGGCCTATTCGGGTTGGGCATGTTGTTCTGGCCGGAGTTGGCCGGTCATCACGCCAGCCCGCAAACCTTGCTGGGTCTGGGGTTGGCGCTGTGTGGGACCTTATGCTTTTCGGCGGGTAACATGCTGTCGAGCCTGCAACAGAAGGCCGGTCTCAAACCGCTGACCACCAACGCCTGGGGCATGGCGTATGGCGCGGCGATGTTGTCGGTGTGGTGCCTGGTCAAAGGCATTCCATTCAACATGGACGGGTCGCCGCGTTATGTGGGGGCGCTGCTGTATCTGGTGATACCGGGTTCGGTCATCGGTTTCACCGCGTATCTGACGCTGGTCGGGCGCATGGGGCCGGAGCGCGCCGCGTACTGTACGGTGCTGTTCCCGGTGGTGGCGCTGAATGTCTCAGCATTTGCCGAAGGGTATCAGTGGACGGCGCCGGCGCTGTTCGGGCTGGTGTTAGTGATGCTGGGCAACGTGTTGGTGTTTCGCAAACCGAAAGCGGTGGCGCCGCCGATGTCGGGGAAGTTGGCTTGAAATAAAACGAGCGCTGAACTTCAGCGCTCGACTTTCAAGGTGATGTAAATCATGACAGGGAAGATGAAGTCAACGATATGCCGTGCCCAGTCCTTGGCATTCCATGATTGCGAAGTGTCCATGTCAAACCATTCCACCCCCACGGTTTGCAGGCACACGTAATAAATGAATATTGCCGCGAGGATGCCCATGATCGAGAACTTTTTTGCCTCGTGGAATATTTCGGCGGAGGCGTTGATGTTGCGATAGAGCTGATAGGTACCTATCAGGCACAACACCGTATACGTGACTTCCAGGGTGATAATGAACCAGTAGATCCGGTGATGAATCATCGGCGACTCGATGGCTCGATACTTGATGGTTTCACTGGCAGTGGTGGTGTCCATGCTCAGGATGTGCGCCACGTAAGTGTAGTTTGAATCATAGTCGGTGAAGTTGTGAATCATCACCAGTAGGCCAAAGAAACTGATGTAAGCCATCAATATAACTTTGCTGTAACGGATAAGTCTGTCGGTGGTCAGGGCGTTCAAGGTTTTAGCTCTCCATTGCATTGTCGATTATTCGACAATTCGGAGAGCTTATAATTTTGTTGTTTAATTAGGTTTGTTGTTCAATTTCAAGTTGTGTATTAAACCAACTAACGGGCAAGTGCCATGGCGCACTTGCCCGTTTTTTCAGCCGCACCAAACTTGCGGGTTTACCAGGTCTTGAGGGCGTTCGCCGAGCAACGCGCTGCGCAAGTTGGCCAAGGCGCGATTGGCCATGGCTTCGCGGGTTTCATTCGTTGCCGAGCCGATGTGCGGCAGGGTCACGGCATTTTTCAATTGGAACAGGGGCGACTCGGCCAGCGGTTCTTTCTCGTAGACGTCCAGACCGGCACCCCGGATGCGGTTGTTTTGCAGGGCTTCGATCAGTGCCGGTTCGTCGACTACCGGGCCACGGGAGATGTTGACCAGAATCGCGCTTGGCTTCATCAGGCCCAGTTCGCGATGGCTGATCAGGTGGCGGGTCTTGTCACTGAGCGGAACGACCAGGCAGACGAAATCGGCTTCGGCCAGCAGTTGATCGAGGCTGCGAAATTGTGCGCCGAGTGCTTGTTCAAGTTCGCTCTTGCGGCTGTTGCCGCTGTAGAGGATCGGCATGTTGAAACCGAAGCGGCCACGGCGGGCGATAGCGGCGCCGATGTTGCCCATGCCGACGATGCCAAGGGTTTTGCCATGCACGTCGCAGCCAAACAGCGGGGCGCCGACGCTGGCTTGCCATTGCCCGGCCTTGGTCCAGGCGTCGAGTTCGGCGACGCGGCGGGCGCTGCTCATGATCAACGCGAAGGCGAGGTCGGCGGTGCTTTCAGTGAGCACGTCGGGGGTGTTGGTGAGCATGATCCCGCGTTCGTTGAAGTAGTCGAGGTCGTAGTTGTCGTAGCCGACGGAGACGCTGGAGACCACTTCGAGTTTGGCGGCGGTTTCAAGTTGGGCGCGGCCGAGTTTGCGGCCGACGCCGATGAGGCCGTGGGCGTGTGGCAGGGCTTCGTTGAATTGGGTGTTGATGTCGCCGTTTTTCGGGTTGGGGACGATGACGTCGAAGTCTTGTTGCAGGCGTTCGATCATGGGCGGTGTGATGCGGCTGAAGGCCAGGACTGTTTTTTTCATGCTTGGGGCTCGTCGTCGGGCTTTATTGCCAAGCACGCTAACATTTCTGTTTTGGGTTGTCTTGGCAGCCTCTGGGCCGACCATGCTCTTGGGGTTTGGGGTGTATATCCGTTTTTTGGGGTGTTGCGGCTGGCGGTTTCGCCCTGACGGCGACTCCCTTTGGCAAACGCCCCAAAGGAAGCAAAGGTCTGTGCCCTGACGTTCGGCCCGCTCGCTGGGGCTCGGGGTTCCTTCGTTCCGGGGTTCATCCGGGGCATCGCCTTCGGTTTGCTTCGCTGCACCTCCTCTCGATGTTTCCCCCCGGATGAACCCCGGAACGAAGCCTGCCGATGGGCCTTGAGATCAAGATCAAGAGCTGCAGCCGAGCTTGCGCTCATCCTGTTGAGTGGTGGTGGGGGTTGCCTTTTTTCTGGGGGCTGGTTGGGTGGCGATGTGGTGGGTGTACTCGGTTCAAACTGTGGGAGCGGGCTTAGGTGTTGGCGGCAGGTTGTTCGACGTTGTCCAGCACTCGATTCACTGCCAGTTCCGCGAGCATGATGATTTGCTGAATCGCGAGAATCGTGCGCCGCTGCGGCAGGTCGATGTAGGCGGCGATGTCGCTGGACATGAGGCTGGCTTGCGCCAGTGATTCGCAGGCGTGGACGAGGAGGCTTTCGTTGTCTTGGCCCGGCGCGACCTGAAACATGGTGCTGGGTTTGTGGAAGCGCAGGGTCAGGGCGTTGGGTTTGAGGTAGTGGTCGAGCGCTCGCTCGGCGGCTTCGTGGAATTTCTTCGAATCAGGCGATTCGTAGGGAGAGGTGTTATCCGCTCCGGGCGGATTCGGGCTGTGCTTTTTCATGACAAAGATCCTTTAGATGGAAATGGAGCTGCCATGTTTCGTTTTCCAGGCGAAAGGGTGGCAGCTGTACGCGGACTGGAAAAACCGGCAAAGGATCAAACCCGGCAGACCCGAAGGTCTCCCACGTACAGCCGCCATAACTCAAAAACCGGCGCTGAAAAAGCGCGGCATTATGTCATGTGCTGTGATCCTGCGGGTTTTCCAGACCCGGTCGCTGATTCGTCAGCGACACCCAAAGCCTATCCACCGCACTTGCGACGAGCAACCTGCAAAACACGTCGGAAACTTCCGCGAAAAGCCCGAAATGTAGGCGCTGCCGTAGGCTGCGATCTTTTGATTTTTAAACATCAACATCAAAAGATCGCAGCCTGCGGCAGCTCTACGTGGGGCGCGGTTTGTTAAAGGATCAGTTGGCGACGCGGGCGCCGGCGAGGCTGCCGCTGAGTTCGTAGGCGGCCAGTTCTGCCTGGTGTGCAGCGAGGATTTCCGGCAACGAGCCGCGCAGGTATTCGACCCACGTCTTGATCTTCGCATCCAGGTATTGCCGCGACGGGTAGATCGCGTACAGGTTCAGTTCCTGCGAGCGGTAGTTCGGCATGACCCGCACCAGTGTGCCGTTGCGCAAGCCTTCGATGGCGGCGTACACCGGCAAAACACCCAGGCCCATGCCGCTGATGATCGCGGTTTTCATGGCGTCGGCGGAGTTCACCAGGAACGGGGAGCTGTTGATGGTGACCATTTCCTGGCCTTCGGGGCCGTCGAAGGCCCATTTTTCCAGAGGGATTACCGGGCTGACCAGGCGCAGACAGGCGTGGTTGAGCAGGTCGTTGGGCTTTTGTGCGCAGCCGTTGGCTTTCACATAGGCCGGTGAGGCGCAGACGATGCTGTAGGTGATGCCCAGGCGTTGCGAGACGAAGCCGGAGTCCGGCAACTCGCGGGCCAGCACGATGGAGACGTCGTAGCCTTCATCGAGCAGGTCCGGCACGCGGTTGGCCATGGTCAGGTCGAAGGTGACGTCTGGGTGGGTCTTGCGATAGCGGGCGATGGCGTCGATGACGAAGTGCTGGCCGATGCCGGTCATGGTGTGCACTTTCAACTGCCCGGCAGGGCGCGCGTGGGCTTCGCTGGCTTCGGCCTCTGCCTCTTCGACGTAGGCCAGTATCTGCTCGCAGCGCAGCAAGTAACGCTTGCCAGCTTCGGTCAGGGCGATGCGCCGTGTCGTGCGGTTGAGCAGGCGGGTTTGCAGGTGGGCTTCCAGGTTGGAGACCGCGCGCGAGACGTTGGCCGTGGTGGTGTCGAGTTGCACGGCGGCGGCGGTGAAGCTGCCTGCTTCGGCCACACAACTGAAGGCGCGCATGTTTTGCAAAGTGTCCATGGGGTGCTCTCAAGGGAGATGGCAAATTGTGACACGAAGTTTCGGGGGCTGAGACCCCCGACCAACGGATTATCTCGTTAACGGTAACAAAGATTCACAGGAATCCCAGCTTATCGCCGTCAAGACGCCCCCCTAGAATTGCGCCGTTCCCTACACACGTCCCCGCCATATCCCTTTCTCAGGAATTCGCAGCTGTGCCGCGTCGCATCAACAGAGCGCTTTTGCCGCTCAGTGTTCTGGTTTTTTCCCTGACTCTCGGCGGCTGCATCGGTACCGAAGGAATTGCCCCTCAGGGCGAAGCGTTGGAGGCCAATACGCTGGCCACCGACGAGGCCATCGCCCACGCCGCCCGTGACGCCAACTGGCCCACCGCGCAATGGTGGCAAGCCTACGGCGACCCGCAACTCAATCGCTGGATCGACCTCGCCGTGCAGGGTAGCCCGAGCATGGCCATGGCCGCTGCGCGGGTGCGTCAGGCCAAAGCCCTGGCCGGTGTCGCGCAAGCGGCCGAGTCGTTGCAGATCAATGGCGAGTCGACCCTCAAGCGTCACAACTGGCCAACCGATCAGTTCTACGGCCCCGGTGATCTGGCCAACTCGACCACTTGGGACAACAGCGCCGCGCTGGGTTTCAGCTACGCGCTCGACCTCTGGGGCCGCGAGAGCAACGCCAGCGAGCGTGCTGTGGATCTGGCGCACATGAGCGCCGCCGAGGCGCGATTGGCGCAGTTGGCGTTGCAGAACAACATCGTGCGCGCCTACATCCAAATGTCGCTGCATTACGCCCAGCGCGACATCGTCGTCGCCACGCTCAAGCAGCAACAGCAGATTCTCGATCTGGCGCACAAGCGTTTGGACGGTGGGATCGGCACGCACTTCGAAGTCAGTCAGGCCCAAACGCCGTTGCCGGAAACCCATCGACAACTCGATGCACTGGACGAGGAGATTGCCCTGAGCCGCAATCAACTGGCCGCATTGGCGGGCAAGGGGCCGGGCGAGGGCGCGCAGTTGCAGCGTCCGACCTTGTCCCTCGGCGCTGCACTGAAATTGCCCAGCGCGCTGCCCGCCCAATTGCTGGGTCAGCGTCCGGACGTGGTTGCCAGTCGCTGGCAAGTGGCGGCGCAGGCGCGGGGGATCGATGTGGCGCATGCCGGGTTTTATCCCAACGTCGACCTGGTCGGCAGCCTCGGTTACATGGCCACTGGCGGCAGTGCGCTGGGGTTCTTGACCGGCAAGAAGCTCAACTACAACGTCGGCCCGGCGATCTCTTTACCGATCTTCGACGCAGGACGACTGCGTGCCGAATTGGGAGAAGCGTCGGCCGGTTACGACATCGCCGTGGCGCACTACAACCAGACCCTGATCAATGCGCTGAAGAACATCTCCGATCAGTTGATCCGCCGCGAGTCGATGGACAAGCAGCAAGGGTTCGCCGCCGAGTCGGTGGCCGCTGCGCAGAAAACGTACGACATCGCGATGATCGCGTATCAACGGGGCCTCACCGATTACCTCAACGTGCTGAACGCGCAGACGTTGCTGTTCAAACAGCAGCAGGTGCAACAGCAGGTGCAGGCGGCGCGGCTGAGTGCGCATGCGGAGTTGGTCACAGCGCTCGGTGGCGGATTGGGCGCCGGCAATGACGTGCCCACTGCCGAACAAACCCAAGCCCCGAAAACCCCGGCCCTTTTGCGGTGAGCCCAAAACCTGTTGCGGGAGCGAGCCTGCTCGCGATGAGGGCACATCAGTTGGCATTTTGGTCGGCTGCTACAGCGCTATCGCTAGCAGGCTAGCCCCCCACAGATTTTGCGACCTGACTGAATTTCATTGAGCACAAATAAATGACTCCCTTGCCCGCACCGCTGCGCTGGCTCTACTCCCTGGAATGGCGCCGGGGTTTGTTCGACTGGGCGCGCAGCGATGGCGTGACCTGGGTCTACATCTTCAAGGTGCTGCTCGCCGCCTTCCTGACCCTGTGGCTGGCGATGCGTCTGGAGCTGCCGCAGCCGCGCACGGCGATGATCACGGTGTTCATCGTCATGCAGCCGCAGAGCGGTCATGTATTTGCCAAGAGTTTCTATCGCTTTCTCGGCACCCTCGCCGGGTCGGCGATGATGGTCACGCTGATTGCGTTGTTTGCGCAGAACACCGAACTGTTCCTCGGTTCGCTGGCGATCTGGGTGGGCATCTGCTCGGCCGGTGCCGCACGCTGCCGTAACTTCCGTGCTTACGGTTTTGTGCTGGCCGGCTACACCGCTGCGATGGTCGGTTTGCCGGCGTTGGCGCACCCGGACGGCGCGTTCATGGCGGCGGTATGGCGGGTGCTGGAAATCTCCCTGGGGATTGTCTGCTCGACCGTGATCAGCGCCGCGATTGTGCCGCAGACCGCCAGCGCCGCTATGCGCAACGCGTTATATCAGCGTTTCGGTGTGTTTGCCTTGTTCGTCACCGATGGCCTGCGCGGGCGCAGCAAAGCGCAAGGTTTCGAAGCCAGCAACGTACGGTTCATTGCCGAAGCGGTGGGCCTGGAAGGGCTGCGCAGCGTGACTGTGTTCGAAGACCCGCACATGCGTCGGCGCAACGGTCGGCTGAGCCGTTTGAACAGTGAGTTCATGGGTATTACCACCCGTTTCAATGCGCTGCATCAGTTGCTCGAACGCTTGCGTGGCAATGACGAAGAACACGTCGTGGCGGCGATCAAACCCGGTTTGCAGGATCTGGCCGAAGTGCTCGATGGCTTCAGTGGCCGTGCCTTGACCAGCCCCGATGCGGCACGGCTGGTCGCGGCGCTGGCGACCTACAAAGAAGGCTTGCCGGCGCGGGTGCGCAGCTTGCGGGCAATCTTTCAGGAGTGCGAGCCGAGCGACGCCGAGCAACTGGATTTTCACACCGCGTACGAGTTGCTCTATCGCTTCGTCGATGACCTGCACAGTTATGCACAGACCCACGCCTCGCTCGCCGATCACAGTCACGAACGCGAGCGCTGGGACGAGCCGTTCACCCCGCAAACCAACTGGTGGGCAGCGGCGGCGTCGGGCATTCGCGCCTCGTTTATTTTGATCGTGCTGGGCAGTTATTGGGTCGCCACTGCGTGGCCGAGTGGCGCGACGATGACGCTGATCGCCGCTGCCACCGTGGGCCTGTCCGCTGCCACGCCAAACCCGAAACGCATGGCTTTTCAAATGGCTTGCGGCACCTTCCTTGGCGCGCTGATCGGCTTCGTCGAAATGTTTTTCATCTTCCCGTGGATCGACGGTTTCCCGTTGCTGTGCGTGATGCTCGCGCCGGTGATCGTGCTGGGCTCGTTCCTCACCTCGCGGCCGCAGTACGCCGGTGTCGGTCTCGGTCTGTTGATCTTCTTCAGCACCGGTTCGGTGCCGGACAACCTGACCGTCTACAACCCGTACACCTTCATCAACGACTACATCGCCATGGTGATGGGCATGCTGGTCTGTGCGGCGGCTGGCGCGATTATCCTGCCGCCCAACAGCCGCTGGTTGTGGCAGCGCCTGGAACAGGATCTGCGTGGCCAGGTGGTCTATGCGATCAGCGGCAAGCTCAAAGGCCTGGCGTCGAGTTTCGAGAGCCGTACCCGCGATTTGTTGCATCAGGCCTATGGCCTGGCGGCGGGCCAGCCGAACGTGCAAAAGAACCTGTTGCGCTGGATGTTCGTGGTGCTCGAAGTCGGTCACGCGATCATTGAGTTGCGCAAGGAACAGGCGATTTTGCCGGTGCATCCGGCCTATGCCGAATCGCAGCCGTGGCGTCAGGCGATCCGCGTCATGGGCCGGGCGTTGGTGCGGCTGTTCTTGCAGCCCAACCCAAGCAATCTGGAGCGCGCACTGGTGGCGGTCGATCACGCGATCAGCCGGGTCGCAGCCACCGATGAGCCGTTCGCACCGCACTTCGACACCTCCGCGCTGCGCCGGGTGAAGAGCTATCTGCACTTCATTCGCACCTCATTGCTCGACCCGCAATCACCGCTTGCTGCGCTCACGCAAGCCAAGCCTGAAGGACTTGCCCATGCCCCGTGAAATCGCTTTCCACGGCGTGTACATGCCGACCATGACCCTGATGTTTTTCATCGCTGCAGCGCTGGCCTGGGCGCTGGATCGGTTTCTCGCCGGGTTCGATCTGTACCGCTTCTTTTGGCACCCGGCGCTGCTGCGCCTGAGTCTGTTTACCTGTCTGTTCGGCGCCTTGGCGCTGACGGTTTACCGTTGATTCTCTATCTCTGAAGAAGGCATTGATGAAAAAGTTTTTCAGTCTGCTCGCGACCCTGTTGGTGCTGGCCGTCGCGCTGTGGATCGGCCGAACCCTGTGGGTGCATTACATGAACACGCCGTGGACGCGGGATGGGCGGGTTCGTGCGGACATCATCAACGTCGCCGCCGATGTCACCGGTGAAGTGATCGACGTGCCGGTGCGCGACAATCAGTTGGTGAAGAAGGGCGACTTGCTGATGCAGATCGATCCCGAGCACTACCGCATTGCGGTGAAACAGGCGCAGTCGCTGGTGGCTTCACGCAAGTCCACCTGGGAGATGCGCAAGGTCAACGCCCACCGCCGCGCCGACCTCGACAACCTGGTGATCTCCAAGGAAAACCGCGACGACGCGAGCAACATCGCCGACGCTGCACTGGCCGACTACCAGCACGCCCAAGCGCAACTGGAAGCCGCTGAACTCAACCTCAAACGCACCGAAGTGCGCGCAGCGGTGGACGGCTATGTGACCAACCTCAACGTCCATCGCGGCGACTACGCACGCATCGGCGAGGCGAAAATGGCCGTGGTCGACATGAACTCGTTCTGGGTTTACGGCTTCTTTGAAGAGACCAAACTTCCCCACGTACGCGTCGGCGATAAGGCCGACATGCAACTGATGAGCGGCGAGGCATTGAAGGGGCATGTGGAAAGTATCTCGCGCGGCATCTACGACCGCGACAACCCGCAAAGTCGCGAGCTGATTGCCGATGTAAATCCGACCTTCAACTGGGTGCGACTGGCCCAGCGCGTGCCGGTACGGATTCACATTGACGAGGTCCCGGAGGGCGTACTGCTGGCGGCGGGGATGACTTGTACGGTGGTGGTGAAGCAGGACGCTGTGGATAACGGATAGACCGCGTGGCTGCCATCGCCAGCAGGCTCCCACAGAGGTTCTTCGGTGTGACAGAGACCTGTGTGGGAGTGAGCCTGCTCGCGACTGAGCTTATCGGTAGAACGTGTTGACTACTCGCAGTCCAGACTCGATGGCTTCGTCCACCGACAATGCTTGATCTTCCATGAGGGCGACGATCCGCGGGTCTGTTGCGATATTCGCGTCAGGCTTTTTCAACTGAGCGGCGCGGTTCAGTACGATGTAGGCCACAACGTCGCCACGGTTTTTGGTGAAGGGCTGCTCGATAGCAGTGCGCATGGTTTGCTTCACATAGTCGTAACGCTCGACAGATGACATGCCCTTGAAGGTGTCCGGATAGTTCTGATAGATATCGGCGGAGTAACGTCCGACGTCTTCTTCGCGTGCTTCAGCGAACAATGTTTTCTTGCTGGTGACCTGGGTGACAAGTTCGCTGTAAAGCTTGTCGCCTTCAGCGATCTGAGCTGCGTTCATCTTGGCTTTCAGGTCAGCGCCCGCCGTGGTGTCTTCGGCTTTGGCCATGATCCTGGTCCAGGCGTAGGCGGCGCTCAGGTTACCCAGCTCCTCGTATTGCTCGATCAATATCTGCTGGGATTCGGCATAGCCATGCAGCGAGGAACGCTCCAGCCAGCGAGTGGCGAGCGCAGCATCTTGCTGGGTCCCGACTTTGCCGTATTTGTAGCTCTCGTACATACCGTATTCCGCGCACCAGTCGTTCTGCGTCGCTGCGTAAGCCATGTAGTTGAAGGCTTCGGTGTTACGTTGGTCGGCGGTCAGGGTTGAGTCATAGCGGGTGGTCATCGACAGGTAGCAAAACGCGCGAGTGTGCTTGGGGGCGGCCATGACCATGCAGGTTTTGGCGTCCTTGTACTCTCCGTTTTCGTACAACCGGTAGCCGACGCCATACAGAATGTCGCTGTCCATCTGCGCGTTGCAATGCTCGTTGGCGGTCACGACCGGCAGCACGTTTTGCAGGGTCAGTTTGGGCAGCGTGTCATTGAGGGGCCGTTCTTTGGTCGCGCAGCCTGCCAGCACCGTGAGCAATGCCAGAGGCAATACGTTGAAGAGTTTCAAGGGATGTTTCCTGATCTGAATTGAAGCGTGTGAGCAGAGCTCGCGTCAGGCAGGTCAACAAAGCAGCGACCGCTTCGGGCGGAAACAGTCGGGGGGGGGGAGATCAGTGTTCAGCAATTCCCTTGCTTCGATGCTTGCCCCAGCGACTCCATGCGCTATCGGGTTTCGGGTTCACATGAAGCGTCGGGCACTTCATGCGCGGCGCATTCTACGTAGATCGACCGGTTTGGCCATTTCATCAGTTGTAATCAAAAGTTTCCGCGCAAGCCGAACCGCTTCATCAACGCCGACTCCAGCAACCCCTTGGGCAACAACGTTGCCAGCAACGGTAACGCCCGGCTGCCATTGCCGAGACGGATCAGGCGTGGCGGCTTGCTCTGCTGCACGGCCTTGAGGACCCCGGCGGCAAACTCACTGGCCGGTGTCGGCTTGTCCTGCGAGGCCTTGGCCCGTGCGCGAATGCCTTCACGCAGGGG
The DNA here is from genome assembly GCF_044743445.1 of Pseudomonas sp. NPDC087615. Classification (NCBI taxonomy): domain Bacteria; kingdom Pseudomonadati; phylum Pseudomonadota; class Gammaproteobacteria; order Pseudomonadales; family Pseudomonadaceae; genus Pseudomonas; species Pseudomonas sp. NPDC087615. The sequence continues at coordinate 61,446 of NZ_JBIUWM010000025.1, forward strand.
AAACCATGGCGATTGCTCGTTGATCAACTGCTCAGCCTCATGCCCGGCGTTTTTGGCGAAGCTCGATTGAATGGCGCCGGGCTGGACTTCCATCACGCGAATGCCCAACGGTGCCAACTCCATGCGCAGCGCATCGCTCAAGGCATGCACCGCCGCTTTCGAGGCGCAGTAGGCGCCGGCGAACGGTGTGACCAAAACACCGGAAACGCTGCCGATATTTACCACCAATCCGTTGCCCCGGCGCAGGACGGGGAACAGTGCGCGGGTGACACCGATAATGGAGAAAACATTGGTTTCGAACTGGCGCTGCATGGCGGGCACACCGCCGTCGAGCAACGGGCCCATGGCACCGTACCCGGCGTTGTTGATGAGTACGTCGAGGCTGCCGTGTTGCTGGTTGATCCGTTCGCCGAGTTGTTCCAGTGCCGCGCCATCGTTGACGTCCAGTTGAATCGCGGTAAACCCGGCAGCCGCCAGTGCGGCGATGTCTTCAGGCTTGCGTGCAGTGGCCCAGACTTCAAAACCTGCGCTTTTGAACGCATCGGCGAGGGCACGGCCGATGCCGCTGGAACAACCGGTAATCAACGCAACGGGCATGGCGCATTCCTTGTGCAAAAAAAGTGGGGAAGGGGATCAGTCGGAGAAACTGCCCTGCAATCGCTCGGCGCGAAACTCCAGGGTTTGCGGGCGATAACCGGAGCGCAGGGGCGGCATCGGCAGGCAGTCTTCCCAATCAGCGCCGGCCTGTAACTCGCCGGGGCCGCGATAACGCGGGGCGGTGTATTGATTGTCGGCCAGATTCACGGTGTCGCCGGGTGCATAGGCACCGATGCGCCAGCGCAGGTCGGTCAGTGGCACATCGTTGCCGTTGTTCATCTTCAGTTGCAACGGCCGATCCGCGGGGCATTGTTCCGGTGCGTAGCTGATGCGCATCTCCAGGCGAGCCAATTGCTTGACCTCGCGGTTGTCCTGCCACACGACCCCCATCGCCACCAACCCCAAGCCGATAGCCGCCGCTACGGAGACGGGCAGGGCCTTGGCCGGATAGCGCAACAACAGGATCAACCAGGTGATGATCAGCAAGATGCCGATGAACATGTTTGAACGCTCCTTGAACACGTGCTCACCATCCTACCGAAGGGGCGCGGGAATGGACATTCGGCTGTTAAACCGGGCACCGTCGGTCGGGACTGTAATTTCTGACAGTTGGCAGGGCCGCTCGCCGCTGCTCTGATGTTCGAGGCAAAGGGATGCCGTCGCGGCGCGGGGCTCAATGATGGGGATGCACAGTAAAACACCTAGGCTTTCGGTCACCGATTCGCGGGGGCTGGCGATTCGTGCGGTGGAGTATTGGCGCGCCGAAACAGCCCACTCCGCCGAGCCCCGCATCACACGAACCGTGCTTGACGCCGCCGGGCGCGCGGTCAGGCAGTGGGATCCGCGCCTGTGGGCGCTGCAGATGACTGATCCGTTGGCGCCGGCCAATCTGACCACGGTGTATTCGTTGAACGACAACGTACTGCGCTCGGACAGTGTCGATGCCGGAATGCAGATCGAGCTGCTCGGTCTGGGTGGGCAAGTGCTCTGCGGCTGGGATGGTCGCGGCACGTCTCGCGAGGTGGCCTATGACCTGCTGCTGCGCCCGGTGGCGCTATTTGAAACAGGTGCGACGCAGCCTCGGCAGTGTGTCGAGCGTTTGACCTATGGCCAGCCCGACAGCGGGGACCCGGCGCTCAATCAGTTCGGCCAGTTGATCCGTCACGATGACCCGGCGGGCAGCGAGCTGTTCGACGAATTCGCGCTCGGTGGCCAATGTACCGCAGGCACTCGGCGCTTCCTGCGGGCGCTCGTCGACCCTGACTGGCCCGAGCCGTTTGAGGAGCGCGAAGTGCTGCTTGAGCCCGGAGCGGGCGCCACGACCCGATGGCGCTTCTCGGCGTTGCAGTCCTTGCTCGAACAGGTTGATGCACGGGGTAATCGACAGACCTTCGAGTTGACGCTTCATGGCCGCCTGCGCATGGCTTGCTTGCAACTGGAAAATCAAACCGCCGCACAGACACTGGTCAGTGAAATTCGCTACAACGCCGCGGATCAGGTCGAACATGAACTGGCGGGCAACGGCGTCCGCACGACACTGGCCTATCGACCGCAAGACAATCGCCTGAGGTTGCGCCACAGCGAGAAGGCCGACGCGACGATCCTGCAGCGTCTGCTCTACGACTATGACCCGATGGGCAACGTGCTGAGCATCGAAGATCAGGCGTTGCCCGTGCGTTACTTCGCCAACCAGCGTATCGAGCCGATCAGCCGTTTCAGCTACGACAGCCTGAACCAGTTGAGTGAAGCTCGCGGCTGGGAGGCCGGCGCTGCGGAGGGCGGGCCGACAGCGATCGCCAATTACTCACAAAGCTATCGGTATGACGCTGGCGGCAATCTGCTCAAATTGATTCACGTAGGTGCACAAAACCCGGGCCATGACCTGCAAGCCGCCCGCTACAGCAATCGCTGTCTGCCCTGGCGCAATGGCGTGCCGCCCGATGAGGCGCAAATCGCCTTGGCATTCGATACCAGAGGCAATTTGTTGGAGCTGGAGCCGGGCCGTCGGCTGATGTGGAATCTGCGTGATCAGTTGCACTCGGTGACCCCGGTGCAGCGTGCATCCGGGCTGAATGATCAGGAAGTGTATGTCTGCGACGGCAATGCCCGGCGGGTGCGCAAGTTGCGCTCGTTGCAAACCAACGCTCGCACGGTGGTCGCCGAGGTGCGTTATTTACCGGGGCTGGAGTTACGCAGCGACAGCGGCACCGGCGAGCAATTGCAGATCATCACGGTGCAGACCGGACTCAACCGTGTGCGCGTTTTGCATTGGCAGAGCGCGCCGCCTGCCGGTATCAACGACCAATATCGCTACAGCTTCACTGATCATCTGCGCTCGGTTGGTCTGGAGTTGGCCGCTGACGGTGGGATTATCAGTCGCGAACATTTTTATCCCTTCGGTGAAACGGCCTGGTGTGAAGAGGGTGAGACCCGTTACAAGAACATTCGCTATTCGGGCAAGGAGCGCGATGCCACCGGTTTGTATGACTTCGGCCATCGCTATTACATCCCGTGGTTGCAGCGCTGGTTGAATCCGGACCCTGCCGGGGCCATCGATGGCCATAACCGCTACCGGGCGATGCGCAACAGTCCTGTGGTCTATCGAGACAGCGACGGACGCAAGCCAGAGAAGAAACTCGATGATCGGGTCTATCACATTCTGGCCGAGAAAAAACTGGTCAACCCGATCCAGGCTGCCGGCATGCAACCGGTGCGCAATTATTTTGAGAGCAATCCGGACCCGAAAGTGCAGGACTACCGACGGCAAATTCCCGTTGAACTGGCAAAGCTGGGGGCCAAAAGCGGCGCGCTGCTCAATACCCATGAGGCCCACGTCAGGGCCGCCGTGATAACCGAAACTTCTCCGCCGTCGGGCCCCGTGATGTATCACGGCGGCGAAGTGCTTTCAGCGGGACTCAGTACGGTTCTTGGCGAAAAGGTTGCGAGTCGGGTCATGGGCCCGATGTCGGATGTCTTCAACAGCCCTGTCGAAGACCCGAAGGTGCTGGAGGCTCGCCGGGATGCCGTGGCCTGGTCGATTAAAACCGGAGGGCAACTCCTGATGCATGCCTCGCATCCAGCGGCACAGATTGTCGGGGCCGTGGGGGTGGCGATGGGCACTGTGATGCGAACGTCGGAGGCGCAGACGCGTGTGCAATACAAGTTGTTGAGTGCGCCCGTCAATGTGCCAGTGTCAGCCGCTGCGAATACACCAAGGATGTCTTTCCAGCCGTTCCTGCAGACCCCTGCCAGCGTGCAGCGCTCACTGTTCACAGAGCAGTCGGCAGCGCCCAGTTCTTTCGTCCAGCAGGCGTTTCATGCCGGCTTCGTGCAGGCACCTACGCAAGTTGCACAGGCGTCAGACTATCTGGAGACCGAAGACCAGGAGTTGAATTGGTCTCGTCGAGGTTGAAGCCAGGTCTAGAGAAAACACGCTGTTGTCCAGCCTGCTGTGGGGCAGTAACCGGACTTCAAACAAGGAGGGATAAATGACGTCAGATGAACTGTCTGTCCATGCTCATACTCCAGGCCTGACCGCTTTCGATCCGCGTGGGCTGGCGGTTCGTACCGTGGGTTACTGGCGTGATGGAAGCCAGCCTGCGCAGCCACGGATCAACCGTATGAGCCATGATTCAGCGGGGCGAATGGTCGCGCAACGGGACCCGCGTTTGTGGCATACGGCGCAGGCGAATCTGGTGACGGCGTATTCGTTGTCCGCCAGGGTCATCGGCACGAACAGTGTCGATGCCGGATGGCGGGTCAGTCTGTCGGGTGAGGGCGAACAGTTGCTGGAGCAGTGGGATGGTCGCGGCACTCGGCGGCAGATCCGTTACGACGATCAACTGCGGCCGGTGGAAATTATCGAGAACGAGGCGTCTATCGAGCAGCTTGCGTATGGCAACGAGGCCTCCAGCAAGCACAATCAATGTGGGCGATTGATTCGTCATGATGATCCAGCGGGCATTCTCCTGTTCAACGACTACAGTATGGCCGGCGCGGTGCTGGAGGAAGAACGACGGTTCAGCGGTGAGCCGGTTCCAGGTTACGTCACCCGATCACGATTGACGCCGCTAGGCGATCTGCAATCGCGCACGGATGCCGGGGCTAACGTGCAGCGCTTCAGCCACACCCTTGAAGGACGGCTGCGCGCCGTGGATTTATGTCTGAGCGGCACCGCGCAATGGCTGCCGATGGTCAGCGCCATCCGTTACAACGCGCAAGGTCAGATCGAAGAAGAAGTAGCGGGCAATGGTGTGGTTACCACGCTTGAGTACGACGTTGAAGATGGACGTCTGAGCCGTTTGTTTTCCCGCCTCGGGCAGCAGGCGCCAGTGCAGGATTTGCAATATGCCTACGATCCACTCGGCAACGTATTGAGCATTGAAGACGCGGCGCTGCCAATTCGCTATTTCGCCAATCAACGTATCGAGCCGATCAGCCGCTATCGCTATGACAGTCAGTCGCAACTGACTGAGGCGACGGGTTGGGAGTCAGGATCAATCAGGCATGCGCCTTCATCCGAACGTTTGAAAACCCTCTCCAACTATCGTCAGACCTATCGTTTTGATGCCGGCAATAATTTGCTCGAAATGACCCATGTCGGTGTGGAGAACCCTGGCCACCGACTGGTCGCGGATGCCGGTAGCAATCGCTGCCTATCCATGCGCGAAGGCGTGGAGCCGGGCGAAGCGGACTTTCGCAAAGGCTTCGACGCCAATGGCAATCTGCGGTGCCTGCAGCCCGGGTGTTTGTTGAGTTGGGATCTACGCAATCAACTGAGCGAGGTGCGACCTGTCGAACGCGTCGAAGGGCCTGCGGACAGTGAGTGCTACGTCTACGGGGCCGATGGCAGGCGTGTGCGCAAGATCCGCTCGCTGCAAACCCGTGCGCAAACCAACCTCATCGAAACCCGTTATCTGCCAGGCCTGGAAATCCGTACCCACAGCGGCACGCGGGAAGTACTGAATGTGATTGACGTCCAGACCGGGCGCGCCAGTGTGCGGGTATTGCACTGGGAGGCAGGTCGGCCGCAGGACATTGCCAACAATCAACAGCGCTACAGCCTGAGCGATCATCTGGGTTCAAGCACGCTGGAGCTGGATCAGGATGCCAGCGTTATCACCCGGGAATGTTATTACCCGTTTGGTGGCACCGCATGGACGGATGGCGATGCGGTGCAGGTCAGTTATAAAACGATCAGGTATTCGGGCAAGGAGCGAGATGCGACAGGGTTTTACTACTATGGATTGCGTTACTACTTACCCGAATGGCAGCGGTGGTTGAACCCTGACCCGGCAGGCGCAGCCGATGGTCTGAATTTATATGGCATGGTCCGAAACAGGCCCATGAGTTTGACGGATGGCGACGGCAGACAAAGCAACTTCAAGGATTTGTTCAAACCTGAGCAGGGCGACTTGATTTTCGGCTTGGCGAAGGTCCTTGAAAAAGGCTATTTGGGTTGGTGGGCGGTGTTGAGCAATCGCGGAGACTACCTCGCAAAATATTTGAATGGTGATGATATTGCTGAACTGGAAAATGACTTGGATGTCAGGCGCCAAAGCTACAGCTCTATTCGTGACGCAAGCCGATTCATGAACCCCGTCCTGCCGGCAGGTAACACCGGTAGTCGACCGACATTCTGGGAAGGGCAGTACTCATCCATTGCGCAATTGGTGTTCATGAGGGAAGAGGCCTATTACCAGAAAATAAGAAACAGGTATTCGGGTTGGAAGTCCACGGCCGCTAACAGGCGTTTTTCAGAGCGCTATGCCGCTGAACTGGCTGGCGGTCGCTACTCGGTACGCAAAACATTTGAAAAGTACCTTGATGCAGACGACAAGTTTCCTCACAAGCTGATCAGTCGAGCCAGTAAAGCCGGACTGGCAACCCTACTGAATTCTGAAAGCACTGACGTCATTCACTTCATGCTGGATGAACTGGATATGGATCAAGTCGTGATGAAGACGCGACCCTCCGCAACCTCATCGGAGTTGCGTTATCTCTTCAGAAACCGCGAAAAACTTGCAGATAAAGTGTTGTTCTATCGAAACAACACGCTTGTGGACGCTCCTTGGCGAAGCGATCGTGCAGGGTGGGAACGTTATAGACCCGCGCGGGAAGAGCAAGCGGTCAAGACTGCCCAGTCCTCTGGGTGAAAGGCTGCCTGAATGTAGAAACCTGCAAAAAAGCCCCCGCCCAACCCACTGCGGATAGGGGACGCAGTGGGCTGGACGAGGGCTTTTTATTGCAGGTCGATCACTGCGCGATGGTTTTCACCGACACGCCGCGTTCGATCGGGGTCGAGCGACCGTAGATATCTTCGAAACGCTCGATGTCGTCTTCACCCAGGTAGCTGCCCGATTGCACTTCGATGATCTCCAGCGGGATCTTGCCCGGGTTGCGCAGGCGGTGCACCGAGGCGATCGGGATGTAGGTCGACTGGTTTTCGCAGAGCAGGAACACGTTGTCATCGCAGGTCACTTCGGCGGTGCCGCTGACCACGATCCAGTGTTCGGCGCGGTGGTGGTGCATCTGCAGCGACAGGCACGCACCCGGTTTGACCGAGATGTGCTTGACCTGGAAACGCCCGCCCATGTCCACCGAGTCGTAAGAACCCCACGGACGATAGACCTCGCAGTGGTTCTGGGTTTCGCTGCGGCCCTGCTCGTTGAGCGTGTTGACCATCTGCTTGACGCCCTGAACCTTGTCCTTGTGGGCGATCATCATCGCGTCCTTGGTTTCGACCACGACGATGTTTTCCAGGCCGATCACCGACACCAGTTTGCCGTTGCCGTGGATCATGCAGTTCTTGCTGTCCTGAATGACCACGTCGCCCTTGGTGACGTTGCCGTTGGCGTCCTTTTCGTTGACTTCCCACAGCGACGACCAGCAACCGACATCGCTCCAGCCCGCCGTCAGCGGCACCACGCAGGCGCGCTGGGTTTTCTCCATGACGGAGTAGTCGATGGAGTTGTCCGGGCAGCAGGCGAAGGTGGCTTCGTCCAGCGTGACGGTGTCGGCGTCTTGCTCGCTGCGCTCAAGGGTCAGCAGGCAGGTGTCGTAGATGTCCGGGTCGTGCTTTTTCAGTTCTTCGAGGAAGCGGCTGGCGCGGAACAGGAACATGCCGCTGTTCCAGTAGTAACCGCCGGACTCGACGTACTCGGTAGCGCGTTTCACATCGGGTTTTTCGACAAAGTGCGAAACGCGGCTGACGCCTTCTGGCAACAACGAATCGTTGGTGGACTTGATGTAGCCGTAACCGGTTTCCGGTTTCGTTGCGGGTACGCCGAACAACACCATTTCACCGTTTTCGGCGGCGACGGTGGCCAGAGCCAGTGCGCGTTGCAGGGCTTTCTGATCTTCCAGAACGTGGTCGGCCGGCAGCACCAGCATCAGTTCGTCGCGACCTTCATTGACCAGCATCATCGCGGTCAACGCCACGGCCGGCGCGGTGTTGCGGCCGAACGGTTCCATCAGGATGCGTTGGCATTCCAGGTTACGGTTGCTCAACTGCTCGTTGACGATGAAGCGGTGATCCTTGTTGCAGACCACGATTGGCGTGTCCATGCCTTCGAACACCAGGCGTTCCAGGGTTTGCTGGAACAGCGTGTGTTCGCCGGTCAGGGCGAGGAATTGCTTAGGGAACTGTTTACGCGAAAGCGGCCAAAGACGTGAACCGCTACCACCTGACAAGATCACCGGAATCATATTGTTTACTCCATAAAATCGATTGGGTTAGAGCCACGAACCTGTGTCGTTTCACTCTTGTTTTTGTCTCGTATCCGAACTGACAACCCGTTCAAAGGGTGGGAGGGGGCTTGCTCCCGAAGGCGGTGTATCAGTCGACATATCGGTTGAATGTCAGACCGCTTTCGGGAGCAAGCCCCTCCCACAGTGGGGACGGGGTCAGGCAGGAAAAATTGTTAGCGCGTCGACACCGGGCGTTTCACCCAGACTGGCGACAGGTTGCTGCCGTTACCGGTGACGTACAGCACCGCGGCTTCACCGCGTTCCAGCGCGACCGGTTTCACGTCGCTGACTTTTTTGTCGCCCTCAAACAGCGCCAGGCTGACTTTCACCGGGTTGATTTCACGTTCGCCACGGCCCTTGGCGGCGACGCTCTTGACCACTTCGGTCTTGCCGTCGGCGGTCTTCAGGGTCAGCGGTTTGTCGCTGAGGTTCTGCACGCGCACCAGGGATTTCTGCTTGTTTTTGAACGGCGGTTCTTCGATCAGTTGCGGCGCGCCGGAAGCGTTGTTGACCAGGGTGTAGTAGTGGTCACCGGCGAGTTTGACCGGCAGGGTCTGGCTGCCGACCTTGGCGCTGTAGTCGCCGCCCGGCATGAAGCTGAAGTCGCTGCTGGCCAGAGGCGCAACGTCGCTCAGGTTGGTGCTGCCAACGGTGGCGCTGACTTCAGCGTTGCTGGCGTTATAGATGCGCACGAAGCTCGAACCTTTCGGTGCGGTCGGGCCGTAGAGCGCAGCGTCGCCACCGGCGAAAGCCTGAACCGACAGCACGCTCAAACCCGCAACCAGTGCAATGCGTTTTGCGAGACGACGAGGAGTAGTCGTGAAAGTCATGGTGTACCTCTCTTTCAGTTTTGCGCCCGGTCGGGCGTCTCGGATTGAGTGTTTACAGCTACGTTTTGTTGGCGCACGCCGGCTTGTTTAAGCTCTGCGACCCACTGCGGGTCGGCGTCGCCGATTTCGTTGTTCACAGGCAGATAACGTTCAGGAAACTCCCAGATCAGCACCTGTGGCGGGCTGTTCTTGAAGTCATCGCTTTTCAGGTAGCTGAGCATCGGTCGAATCGGGCCGTGGCCGTCCTCGGCGTAGCTCACCACGTCGCTGTGCAGCGCTTGTTTGAGTGCACCGACGAAGTTCCAGTTGGGGTTGGCGCTGTAGCTGGTGCCGACCAATGCGACCGGTACTTCGTTGTTGGCGAAGAGGGCGTCGTCACCGGCCGGCTGATCACCCGCGGCCACGGTGTTGCGCTTTTGCAGCGGCTCTTGCGCCGGCATCAGGTTTTCGAACAGCGGGTCCAGCGGCAGGAACAGACGCAGGTCGCCCTTGTGCGTGACCTTCTCGGCCGGCGTGGTGACAAAGCGCTGCGGCTCGCCGCTGAGCGGGAACTTGTCGGCGATGGTTTTCGCCAGGGTGTTGGCCGCAACCTCGGCGCCCTCAGGCGTCCAGTGCGTGTCGGTGCGCAGGAACACTTGCTGACCGTTCTGCTTGGCCTGTTGCAATGGCTTGAGCAGGTCAGGGGCGAGGATCTTGTCCGCCGCCACGCGGGCGTGGAAATCCTCATAGAGGTTGGCGTGGATGCTTGCCGGTTTCACTTCACCCAGGTGCTCCGGGTACAGGCGAACCTTGGCCGGCACAATCGCCATCACCAGTTTCACGCCTTTGGCTTTCAAGGTCTGGCGCACGCCTTCGACCAGCGCGTAGTTGCCTTGCAGGTTCAACTCTTCGTTGACGATCGGGTTGAACTCCTCATCGCTGTACAACCACTGATCGCGACCGAGCACCACGCCCGGACGACCTTCGTTGAACAGTTTGAAATCCAGCGCGGCCCAGAGATTGGTGCCCAGACGCTTGATTGGAAACGCGTCGTCGTAGTGGGTTTCCACGGCTTTGGTCCAGCGGCCGTTGAGCACTGTCGCGTCGGCGTTGGTGCTGAAGCCGAAGAAGCTGCGCACCGACCACAGACCGAGCACCAGCAGAGTCACCAGGAACAGGGCGATGTAGAAAATGCGTAATGAGCGGGTCATGTCAGATCCCACAGAACTGGAAGTAAAGGAACGGCGAGAAGCTTTGCGCCGAGAGTTTGAGAATCGAGGCGATGAACAGCAGCAGGATCAAGCCGCGCATCACGTAGCGTGACCAGTCCGCCGTCCAGTAGGCCGCTTGCACCTGGGCTTCAACGCCGACGGTGTAGCCAGGCTCGTGGATGCTCGCCGGGTTTTCGCCGGGGGCGGCCTTGATCATTCCTGGGGTCGCAGCGGCCGGGCCGTCGGTTTCGACGTTGACCGCTGGCTTGGTTTTGACCGGAGGCTGGTTGGTATACAGATCACGCAGACCGAAGAACGCCAGCGTCACGTAAGCCACCACCAGCGTCGCCACTTGCAGGCCGGTGAGGCTGGCCTGATTGAGTTCCGACAGCGACCAGTCGCCGAAGCTGAACATCGCGCCGTACATGCGCCCGGCAACGTGCAGGTTCTCGGCACGGAAGATCACCCAGCCCATCACCACCAGCAGGAAGGTCAGCGCCCAGCGGATCGGGTTGAGGCTGCGCGGCGAGGTATTCAGGCCCAGCGCTTTTTCAATCGCCAGCCACATGCCGTGCCAGGCGCCCCAAACGATGTAAGTGATGTTCGCGCCGTGCCACAGACCGCCCAAAAGCATGGTCAGGAACAGGTTGCGATAGGTCATCAGCGTGCCTTTACGGTTACCGCCGAGCGTGATGTAGAGATAGTCACGCAGCCACGTCGACAGGCTGATGTGCCAGCGGCGCCAGAACTCGGTGATCGACTGGCTGATGTACGGCTGCTTGAAGTTTTCCATGAAGCGGAAACCCATCATCAAGCCCAGACCGATAGCCATGTCGCTGTAACCGGAGAAGTCGAAATACAGCTGCGCGGTGTAGGCCAGCGCGCCGAGCCAGGCATCGCCCGTGGTCGGGTTTTGCAGGGCGAAGCAATGGTCGGCCACCACCGCGAGGGTGTCGGCGATGAAGACCTTCTTGATGAAACCCTGCATGAACCGGGTGCAGCCCTCGGAGAATTTGTCGAGAGTGTGGGTGCGGTTGTTGAACTGGTCGGCCAGGTCACGAAAACGCAACACCGGGCCGGCGATCAGGTGCGGGAAGATCGCCACGAACGCGGCAAAGTCGATCAGATTGCGGGTGGCCGGGGTGTCGCCGCGATACACATCGATGATGTAGCTGATCGACTCGAAGATGTAGAACGAGATACCGATCGGCAGCAGTACGTGGGTCAGGATGAACGGCTCAAGACCCACCGACGTCATCATTGAGTTGATGCTGTCGACGCCGAAGTTGGCGTACTTGAAGTAGCCGAGGATGCACAGATCCACCGCCACGCCGGCCAGCAGCCAGCGCTGGGCCGGTTTGGTGCGCACACCAGCGGCACCGACTTTGAGGCCGATCCAGTAGTTCCACAGCGTTACCGCTGCGAACAGGGCGAGGAAGTCCACCCGCCACCAGGCATAGAACACGTAGCTGGCGATCAGCAGCAGCAGGTTGCGATAGCGTTGCCCGCTCAGGTAGTACAAGCCGAGAAAGATCGGCAAGAACAGAAACAGGAACACGTTGGATGAAAATACCATCCCGATCTCTCCATGTTTGAACCAACAGTCAAGGGCCAAAGCCCCCCCAAACCCCCCGTGAAAATTCAGGGGGCGACATCACTTCACTGTGGGAGCGGGCTTGCTCGCGAAGGCGGTGTGTCAGTCGACATTATTTTTGAATGTCAGACCGCATTCGCGAGCAAGCCCGCTCCCACAGGGGATTGCATTCATTCTTACGAGCCTTTGTTGCCCTTTTCATGCGCCGGGTCGTAGACCTTGGTCAGGTCGCCACCCAGGCGGAAGGTCTTGAACGGTTGCATCCCGTGCTTCTTCTCCAGCACATCCGCCGAGCAGGTGTAGAGGGTGCAGAACGGTTCGAGCCAGGCGAATTTCATGTCCTCTTTCAGGTCGGTCATGTCCTGTTTTTTGCCGTTCTTCTTCTCGAATTCATCCGGGTTTTTCACCCCGGACAGCACGCGATCAGCCAAGCGTTTCAGTGCGCCATTGTTTTCCTGGCGCAGATCGACACCGTTGACCTGGGCGAAACTGGCGATCATCGCCAGCGGCGGCAGGGCATAGTTGTGGTAGGCGAGGGCGCGTTGCTGGCGCTTGAGTTCGTTCGGCAGGTAGCCGTCGGCGTCGATCTGATTGGCGCCGACCTTGTATTCCTTCACTGCCCAATCGAACAGGTCGCGGCGGTTGGTCGCGACCGACGTCGCCATCACCGACCACGCCGCCCAGTAAGAGTGGTTGTTGGTTTTTTCCAGCGGCAGATTGTCCCAGTCGCTGACGACCTGATCGGCCATTTTGCTGAACCAGGCTTCGATCACCTGCGCTTGCTGCTGATGCTCCGCCAGTGGATGCGAGTCGGAGAATTTCAGGCGAATGTACGAAGAGGCCATGCTGCCCAGCGCCCATTTGCGCATCGATTTGCCGGTGTGGTTGAAGTCTTTCGACATCAAGGCGTCGGACTTGGCCCACGCAGCCAACCAGTCCAGCGTGCAATCGAGCTGCTCCGGGCGGCCATCACGCATGAACTGCATGACGCGTTTGGCGGTGCCGCGCTCCAGCGTGGTGATGTCTTTGGTGGTGTCGCGGAAGGCCTTTTCCGATTGCACATTGAGCGTCGCGCGGGCCTTGTCCGAGCCTTCGTATTTGCTGCGAAATTGCAGCGGGCCGGTGTACGGCGTCGGCATCGCATCGCAGCCTTCGCTTTTGTCGCTGGTCTTGAATTTATCCACAGGGGCGAAGTAGCCCTGAGGTGGACGCAGTGGCGCGGCGGCCTGAGTCGCCCCGGCGAACATCGCCAGGGTGAGCAGGGATGGCGCAAGCAGGTGTTTGATCGTTCGATTTCGCATAGCAGACCTCATTGCCCGACCTGAGCGGTGTGTTGCCCAGCGCCCGGGAATACGTTGCGTTTGCAGATTTTCGCTTCGACTTTCTGTGGCGCGGTGCCCGCTTCCGGGCCCTGAACTTCGACTGCCAGCAGGTTTTGCGAGCCCCAGTCTTCGTCGGTGCGCAACTCAAAGGCGAAACGACCGTCGGTGTCGGAGGTTTCCGGTTTCTCGATCTTGATGTCCTCGTGGCGACCGTTCATGTACCAGAGGGTGGCTTGTAGGGTTTTCACCGAGGTGTCGGCGAAACGGATGTCGACCTGATGACTGCTGTTTTGCAGGTTCATGTTCTTGCTGTTGACCAGCAGTTCTTGTTTGCTGCCCGGTTTCAGCGTGGTGCTGGCGCTCATCTGAGCGTCTTTGCCTTCGCAGCCGTTATCCAGCAGCGCCATCATCTGGCGGTAGATGGTTTCCTGATCGAGGCGATACAGCGGCGAGAACTCCCAAATGAGAATTTCCGGCGGGCTCTTCTGGAATTCGTCGCTGCCCAGGTACTGCAACATCGAACCTTCCAGACCGCCGCCGGGGAAGGCAACGTTGAGAATGTCGGCACCGATGTCTTCTTGCAGGAAACCGGCGAAGTTGTAGTTCTTGCCGCTGTGAGACGTACCGACCAAGGTGATTTGCGGGTTGCCGGAATCGCCGAACAGATCGCCGTCAGCGGCCTCGCCTTTCGGTTCGGTGGTGAACTGATCCATGTACTGGATCGCGTAACTGGTGCCGCACAGTTGCCCGGCCATGTTATGCAAAGTGCCGGTTTTGCCCATACGACCAGACCGCTTGGTCTCGAACTCACGCTTGGGAATGTCGGCGAAGGCCGGGATCTGCTTGACCTTCTCGGCGACGATTTTTGCCGTGCGCTGTGCGCCGTAAGGGGTCCAGTGCTGGTCGCCACGGAAATAGAAATCGTGGGCGGGCAGGGTGTCCGGCAGCGATTCGTTGGTCAGCGGCGACAGGTCCGGCACCACGTAGCCCATCTGCGCAAAACGGCCGAGCATGGTCTTGTAGTTGCCCAAAGCCTTCTCGTAATCAAACGCGGCTTTTTCCTGCGGGTTGAGTTTGTTGCGGTTCACCAGGCCCCGGGTCGGTTGATAGACGATCACCAGTTCCACGCCTTTGCTCTTGAACGCATCGTGCAACTGTTGCAGGCGTTTGTAGCCGGCAGGGGTGGTGTTGAATTCGGTGCGCAGGTCTTCCTGAGTCCGGAACAGCCAGTCGCCCTGCGCCTGCACCAGGGTGGTGAAGTTCTGCTGATAGCGCGTGGTGTAGTTCTTCGCGTCATGGGCGGCCGGGCACAGGTTGCAGCACGGCTCGGCGGTGAACTTGGGCGGGGTGACACCGGCAGCCTCGTCGGCGCGAGCGCCATTGCTGGCGGCCAGAATGCCCACGGTCAGGGCCGACAGGCTGAGTAATCTGATCAAGTGTGGGTGCATAAAATTATCCTCAGTCCTGCAGTTCGGTCTGGCGTTCGACAGGGTCGATCAGCACGGCTTTCTGCTGGCGCACCAGCAGGTCGAGAATTTCATCCTGGCGCTCGCCGAGGATGCCGTTGAAGCTGATGCCGCTGGATATGGTCGGCGCCAGCAACGACACGCGATACAACTCGACACTCAAGGGCGAATCGATCGACAGCGGGCCGCTGCCGTTGGCCGCGAGTTCACCGCCCACCACGATCAGCGAAACCTGGGCGTCGAACGGGTCGAGCTTGATGTCACGGTCGGTGTCGGTCAGGTCTTTGATGTGACCGTAGACGCCGGTCAGGCCGTTGGCCATGGCGATGTTTTCGTAGAGGCGGATGTTCACGCTGTTACGAATGCGGATGCCGTGGCGCTTGTTGCTGATGACCTTGTTGCCCCACAGCAGGTTGTCGGCGGACTCGTAGAGGGTGATGCCGTCGGTGTGGTTCTTGTAGATCTCGTTGTAGGCCACGATGTTGTTGACGCTGTTACGGTCGATCACCAGGCCCGAGAGGTGGTTGTCGTAGCTTTTGTTGTTGAAGATGAAGCTGTCATTGACCTCACGGGAAATGATGATCCCGTGCTTCTTCTTCGTGCCGTGAACGGTGTTCTGGGCAATGATCAGGCCGTGCGAGCGGTCATGCGGGTCGATGCCGTAGACGATGTTGTCTTTGTAGGTGTTGCCCTTGACCACGAAGTCGCGGGTCTCGTAGCAGTAGAAGCCGTACCACATGTCCGAGAACTCGGAACCGACGATCCAGCCGGTGGGCTCGGGACGCTTGAGTACCTTGGCCATGTTCGGCGTGTACTGGGAAATGCTCACCCCGTACGACTTACTGTTGGCGTAGCCGAAACTGGCCATTTTGCTGTTGACGATGTAGGTCTCGGTGCCACCCCAGGCGAGCAGGAACGGCCGGAATTCCTTCGGCGAACGGAAGGTCGCCGGGCCGTTGTCCTTCTCGCGCCAGCCCGTGACTTTGGTGTCACGCACAAACAACTGACCGTCGTTGACCAGGAACGAACCGGCCTCTTGCGACAGGCGCAGCTCTTGGGTCTGGCCGTCGATTTCGAGGATGCCTTTACGGCCAACCACGATCGGCAATTTGGCCAGATACACACCCGGTGAGGTTTCGCTGAAGTACTGCTTGGGCAGCTTCTGCGCCAACTCTTTGAGGTTCATGTAGCCGTCGTCGACGAAGATCGCCTGCGGGATGCCGTGCTGACGCACCACCCATTCAGCCATTTTGTTGTCGCCGCCGATGAAGTCCTTCAGGGCGTCTTCCTGCATCATCCGGCGCACGCTGATCTTGCCCGGTTTGCTACGGACGATTTTCGCGGCGGCGGCTTCGGCGGTGTAACCGGAGAGGTCGGGCAGTGTCGGCTTGGCCAGTTCCAGTTCCTCGGTCGGCGCGCTGCTGACGGTATAGGTCTTGGCTTGCTGCAACTCTTTGGCAACGGTTACAGGCTTTGCCGGCACACCGGTGGCGAAGGCGCCAGCGGAGGCCAGCAGCATGGCGCCGGCCAATAGGCTGAGCGAGCCTTTCCTAGCGTTATTCATGTCGGGCACTCCCTTCGCGGTTTGCATCAGAAGCGCCAGATCACGTCGATGAACGCGCGGTGCATGTACGAATCAACTTGCTTGCCGTAGGCGTCGCCCGGCTTGAACACGCCACCACGCAAACGCACCAGCGCCGAAGGCTCGTCGATCGACTGGCTCAACGCCGCCGGCAACAGGCCTTGCTTGAAGTACTTGGTGACGACCAGATCCATCTCCTGACCCAGATCCTTATTGCCGTCCTGCAGTGGCAAAGAGGTGCTGGAAAGGATCGCGCCAGTGACGTCGTCGGTGTTGTTTTCCACGGCGTTGATGCCGTTGCTGCCGACAGGTTTGCTACCGTCGACGCGCCAGAACTTGTGGTAGATCAGGCTGGCGTCGTACTCGTCGTTAAGCATCCACGAACCGAACAGGGTGGCGGTCTGCATGTTGTTCATTTCGCCACGGAAGGCTTCGCCGAAACGGTGAACGCGCGAACGGGTACCGGTGTAGTTCGAGCGGTTGCTTTCCAGACCGGTCTGTTCGTAATCGGCGCTGGCGCGGGCATAGGCGGCGCCGACCTGCCACTGCGGATCGAGGCGCAGACGCACGCCGACGTCGGTGGCCCAGCCATTCACATCATCGCTGCGTTTGGCTTGCGCCGGGCGCGAACCATCAGCGTTCAGCGCGTTGACCGTGTCGCGGTCGCCGCTCATGCCGGTGATGCTGCCCCAGTAGTTGACGGTGTTGGTGTTGCGCCAGTTGTAGGCGTCGCTGTCGGCGGTGAGGCCGAGCCAGCTGATGTCGCCGTTCTCTTTCTTGTCCAGCGAGTCGCGGGGCACGCCCGGTTCGGCGTAATCGAGCTTGCCGTCGTCGTGGGTGTGGTGACCGCGAATGCCGACCCATTGCCCCGGTGTCCACTGGTAAGCGGCATCGGCGTAGGCGTGCAGGCGATCCTTGTCTTTGGGCGCCAGCTCTTTGAGGTCGGTGCGGTATTCGCTGAAGCGTTCGGCAACACCGGCGTTGGCACGCAACAGGGTGGTGTCGAAGGTCCAGTTCAGCGCTTCGATGTTGGTGTCGCGCCATTGGCCGTCGTCATTGCGCAGGCGCTGGCGACCGAACTTGAGCATCTCGCCCGGGTAAGGGGTGAGGCCGCTGTAGCCGACCCAGAATTCACGCATCGCCAAGTAGTTTTTCTTGGTCTTGCGGTCACTGTTGTCGGTGGTCTGCGTACCTTCGCTGTCGGACTGCTGCAGGGTGTCGGTCTCGATGATGTCGGTCGAGGTCACGGCCTGGCCCATGGCGTAGGCGCTCCACGCGCCGCTTTCGCCGTAGACCCACGGACGCAGGTCGAGGCCGACACCGTTGACGTCGCCGCCACTGGCGGTGCCGAGGTCGCGGTCGTCTTCGGACTGGCCGGTGATTTTCACTTCGAGGCCGAAGTTTTTGCTTTCAGTCATCGCTGCCAGTGTCGGGCAAGACCAGATCAGCGCGAAAGTGAGGCCAATGCCGGCCTTCACGAATGGATTGAGCTTCATAGTTTTTCCTCGCCGTGTTCTTCTTGCAGGGCGTGCAGTTGCAGCGTGTTCGTGTTCAGGGCACCACGGCTGGCCTGCTCTTGCTGCAGCAGGCGTTGGGCTTGGGCCAGACGCTCGGGCGGCAATTGCGCCGCGAGAGTGGCTGCCAGTTCATTGGCTTGCGGGGTGTTTTGCGCCTTGGCCAATTGGCTGAACACATAGGCGTTGACCGGGTCGGGCTGGGTGCCTTTGCCTTGGGAGAACAGTTGGGCGATGGCGAAGTCGGCACTGTTCTGGCCGTTGCGCGCAGCGGTCAGCAAGTGGTCGAGAGCCTTCTGCGGATAGACCTTGCCCAGGTAACCACGGCGATAGATCTGGCCAAGGTAGTAATCGGCGGCGACTTCGCGGCCGACGGCTTTCTGGAAATGTTCCTCGGCGACTTTCGCATCGGGCGGGACCATTTTGCCTTCGTAGTAGAGCTTGCCCAGCAACAGTTCGGCACGCGGTTGGTCGGCGGCGCGGCCGTTATCCAGGTACTGCATCATCTGATCGATGTCGCCCAGTTCCGGGAAATCGTAGAGCAATTGCGCAAGCGTCACCCACGATGCCGGGTAGCCCGGAGCAATCGGTTCGAGCAACGACTGCGCGGTTTTTTCGTCGGTCTTGCCCAGGGTCGAATCGGCCAGCACACGGGCGACCGAATCGACGCGTTGAGCGGTGACGGTGCCACGGCTGTAACCGGCCTGCATCTGCTTGATCAGCTCGGCCTGTTGTTCAGGCTGGGCACGTTTCTGATAGACCGTGGCCAGTTCGACGTAGCAGATGTCGGTGGTGTTGAGCGCGGCTTTGCAGATCCTTTCCACGTCATCCAGATGCTGGTCGTAAGTGCCTTGGGTGCGATAGAGCAGCACTTGGGCCAGACCCGCCTCCGGGTAACCGGATTGGCGCCACTGATCGATCTGCTGCTGAGCGTTGATGTTCGGAAAACTGTGCGGGTATTGCAGGTACAGCATCGCCAGCGGGATCAACGTGTTGCCTTCGCCTTGGACGGCAGCCTTTTTCAGCAGGCTTTCGGCTTCCTGACGCTCGGCTTCGGTGGAACCGGGTTTGGCCACCAGCAAGCGGCCGAGTCGCGCCTGAGCTCGCGATGAAACACTGGCGGCGGCGCGGTAAGTCGCTTCGGCCTGCTTCATTTGCTCGGGGTCGTGGCTGTCGACTTGAATATCAGCCAGGCCCACTTGCGCTTCGCTGTAACCCAGATCGGCCAGTTGCTGATAGTTCTGCGCAGCGGTGGCGGTGTCGCCACGCTTGAGTGCTTCGTTGGCCAGGCGCTGATCGGGCAGGCCGGCGCAACCGGCCAGGCTGACCGCCAATGCCAAGGCACACACTGATCCTTTGTGGGAGCTGGCTTGCCAGCGATTAGCCGGGGTCGCGCTCGACCGACTCGGTGTTTCAGCAAGACCACATTGATCCGATCGCTGGCAAGCCAGCTCCCACAGGGATCGTGGCGTTCTGAAAAGACTGGTGATAGTCACAGGCATGTCCTCGACTTAAAGACCGGCAGCCATGGCTTTGTCGATCAGCCAGTTCAGGTTCGGGCCACGGTCGCTGTTCACTTCCACCGGGCGGCCGGCGAAGCGGCTGTCGAGCGGCTCGTCAGGCTGGATCTGCACGCGGATGTCGGAGGACAGGTCAGCGCTTTTCAGGCTGGTGCTGCTGACGATCTTGCCGGTGCGGGTCTTGTCTTCGCCGGCGATCTGGAAGCTCACAGGCGTACCCGGACGCACGTCGCCGAACTGGCGATAGGAGAACCGCGCATCAACGGTGGCCTGGGTGTTGCGCGGCACCAGTTGGAAGATCACGTCGCCCTTGCTCGCGTATTGACCGTCGGCCACCAGTTGCTGAGCCACGGTGCAATCGCACGGCGAAGTCAGGGTGCCGGTCATTTGCTTGCCGAACAGTTCCTCGACCTTGGCCGGGGTCAGTTGGTCTTCTTCCAGATGACCCTTGAGCACGTCGAGCATGCTGGTGCTGAAGGTCGCCAGCGGTGCGCCTTTGGCGGCGACGCCGTCGGACTTGACCAGGCTCTGCACGGTGCCGTCACGCGGCATGGTGATGTTCATGCCCGGTACGCTGACCAGGCCAGCCTGCGCGTGGCTGACGAAGTACATGCCGTACACCGATTTGAAAATGAAACCGGCGGCGACCAGGCCGACGACGAAAACACCGGCGCTGAACGTCACGGCCTTCAAACGGCCGAACGGCGTCATGCCGTGGCCGCCGTCCTTGACCTTGCGGGCCTTGGTGAAGTTGTCGCGCTGCAGGGTCGCCAGCACTTCGCCCATGCTGACGATGTCGCCGGCCAGGTGCGAAGTGATCAAGTGACGCAGGGTGGAAATATCCTGCGGCTCAAGGTTCTGAAACTGGCAGCCAACGCGGCCACTCGGGCGGTCGTAAGAGCGCACCTGCAGTTCAACGTCCATGGCCAGGCCGAGGTTGTCGATGACAAATTGCAGGCGGGCCTTGTACACCTCGCCGAGAGTCAGCGGCAGTTGCCCGGCGTTGAACGCCAGGCCGCCGGCCGAGAGGTCCAGGACCCGCGTTTCAACGGGCGCCCGGTCAGGGCCGAAGAAACGCAGTTTGGCCGGGATTTTTACGCGGGCGTGCTGACGCTGGGCTTCGGATTCATGCACTACATTGGCGTTGACGGCGGTATTCATAGGGGCGATTTCCTTGTTAATTCAAGAGGGGCGGGTCAGACCATCATCAGCAGCACGGCGACGAAAATGCTGCCGGCGGAGAAGGTCATGGTCCGAGACGACCAGGTGTTGAACCAACGTAGAAAGCTGGCGAGATCACGGGTCAGGGACGTGGGCTGGCGAGTCCAGGACTGTTGGTCGAGGCGGAAGAACACGTAGATCTTCACCAGCGCACCGACGATCTGGTTGTAATAAAGAATCGCCGGGTAGGCCGGGCCGATCCGGTGACCGGAGCAGGACAACAGCAAGGTCAGAATCAGGCGGGTGATGCCGATCCACAGCAGGTAAACCAGAATGAATGCGGTGCCGTACTTGAAGCTGGCGATGATCGCCACGGTCAGGCCGAGCAAGGACGTCCACATCGATACGCGCTGATCAAACAGCACCACCGACGTGAAGGCGCCGAGGCGTTTCACACCCAGACCCAACGCGCGGGAGTTCTGCCGCAGGTTGTTTCCGTACCAGCGGAACATCAGTTTGCGGCTGGCCTTGATGAAGCTCTTTTCCGGCGGATGTTCAACGGTGTTGATCGCCGCGTCAGGCACGTAAAAGGTGTCGTAACCCAGACGCATCAGGCTGAACCAGCTCGACTTGTCGTCGCCGGTCAAAAACTTGAAACGACCCAGGCGCCAGTGCTGCAGCGAGTCGCTCTCCACGTCGGCGATGAATTCCGGGTTGGTCACCACGGTGGCGCGGAACACCGACATGCGCCCGGTCATGGTCAACACGCGCTTGGACAGGGCCATCGAGCACATGTTGATGTGACGCTGGGCGAAGCGCAGCTTGTGCCATTCGCTCATGATGTAGCCGCCGCGCACTTCGCAGAATTCGTTGGTGGTCAGGCCGCCGACGTTGCCGAACAACTGGAACCACGGCACTGTCTTGCGCACGGTGCCTTCGCCGAGCACGGTGTCGCCATCGATCACGGCGACCACGGCGCGGTCGTCCGGCAGGTGACGGGAGATCGCGCGGAAACCGTAGGCCAGGCCATCACGTTTGCCGGTGCCGGGAATGCGCACGAAGTCGAGCTTGACGCGTTCGGGCGGATTCATCCGCGCCCACAACGCTTTCACCAACAGCTCATCGGACATTTCGACGATCGAGCAGACCACAGTGGTCGGCAGTTCGCAGTCGATGGCTTCGCGGATCACCGAGCTGTAGACCTGCGCGGTGGTGAGCGCGTCGATACGGAAACTGGTGACCATCAGAAAAACATGCGAGGGGTCCGCTGCTTTACCCAGCTTGCGCACTTTACGGCGCAGGTGCGGATAGACGATGTAGAGAAAAATCATGCCGCGCACAAAGTGCGTTGCACCCATCGAGTAGCGCCAGATACCCACGGCGCCAATCAGGAAAATGAAGTCCTTCGACTCGGAGTCGAATGTGGACGTGGGCAGCATCAAGGCCAGGCCCATCAGCAGGCTCAAATAGAAAAGCCAGCCGGCGGATTGCAGAAAAAAATGTTTGAGCTTGGTCATCAACGTCATCCGAAGGTATTAGAGGCTTCGAGCTGCAAGCCTCGAGCTGCTAGCTGCAGCTCGAGGCTTGTCGCTTGGCGCTGCGTTACCAGCAAATACCTTCGGTGCGCGTACCGGCGTCGGTGGCTTTGGCCATGAAGCCGACCAGGTCGATGACCTGTTTGCCGTGCGGTGCTTGCTGGGCCAGCGCGCGGAATTTCTCGTCGCGGTTGCCGAGGATGATCACGTCGGAGTTGTTGATCACCGAATCGAAGTCCGCGTTGAGCAGGGACGACACATGCGGGATTTTCGATTCGATGTAGTCCTTGTTCGCGCCGTGAACACGGGCGTACTCGACGTTGCTGTCGTAGATGCTCAGGTCGTAACCCTTGCCGATCAGCATTTCTGCCAGCTCAACCAGCGGGCTCTCGCGCAGGTCGTCGGTGCCGGCCTTGAAGCTCAAACCGAGGAGGGCGACTTTGCGTTTGTCATGGCTTTCAACGATGTCGAAGGCGTTTTGCACTTGCGATTCGTTACTGCGCATCAGCGAGTTGAGCAGCGGCGCTTCGACATCCAGGGAGCCGGCGCGGTAGGTCAGGGCACGCACGTCTTTGGGCAGGCACGAGCCGCCGAACGCGAAGCCCGGACGCATGTAGTACTGGGACAGGTTGAGGGTCTTGTCCTGGCAGACCACGTCCATCACTTCACGGCCATCGACGCCGACGGCTTTGGCGATGTTGCCGATCTCGTTGGCGAAGGTCACTTTGGTCGCATGCCATACGTTGCAGGTGTACTTGATCATCTCGGCGACAGCGATGTCCTTGCGGATGATTGGCGCGTCGAGTTCTTCATACAGCGCTTGCAGAACGTCGCCCGAAGCCTTGTCGAACTCGCCGATGACGGTCATCGGTGGCAGGTCGTAGTCGGCGATGGCGGTGGATTCACGCAGGAACTCAGGGTTGACCGCGACGCCGAAATCAACGCCGGCCTTCTTGCCGGAGCAGTCTTCCAGGATCGGAATCACCACGTTGGCAACGGTGCCCGGCAGTACGGTGCTGCGCACGACGATGGTGTGGCGGGTGGTTTTTTCACGCAGGACAAAACCGATCTCGCGGCACACCGCTTCGATGTAGTTCAGTTCCAGATCGCCGTTCTTCTTGCTCGGCGTGCCGACGCAAATCATCGACAGATCGGTGTCACGAATCGCCTCGGCGAAGTTGGTCGTGCCACGCAGACGACCGGTCTGGACACCCTGTGCCAGAAGTTCGCCCAGGCCCGGTTCAACAATGGGGGATTTGCCAGCGTTGATCATGTCGATCTTGTCTTTGGCAACATCGACGCCAACCACGTCATGGCCCCGTGCAGACAGGCAACCGGCACACACTGCGCCAACGTAACCCAAACCAAATATGCTGATGCGCATCGCAATTACCTCTGTATATATCAGGCCGTTAGAGGGCCGGAGTTAATGGTGTTCAGCGTTCATTAGTGCACTCGAAAGTGCGGCATACAGGCGCCACAATGCCGTGTGCAGGCATACTAAGTTTCGAGTGTCTAAATAAGTGCACTCAAGATGTGCGCAACCAGGCCTTGTTGTTATGACGTGCCCTGTTTTGCAGCCAATCTTCATGTTTGAAGATCTTGGTGCAGTCGTTTTTACGCGCTTGATCTCAGGTTTAAGCCTTGTGTATCAAGCGGTTGGGTGCTCAGGCGAGCACGTTTATAGGGGCGCGGCCATGGCCTTGTAGGGGATATTAATGGTGCCTATCTCCTGTCCATCAAGTTGCTTTCAGACTAGTTAGTCATCTAGGCAAGTTGCTGTGACAACTTGGTTACATGGCTATCTGCCTAGCGTAAGTTATCTCGTACAAACTCGGCGAGAATGGTTACCGGTGGTATGAGCTATGCATTTGGACATAGTTCCAGCCCGCTCATCGCGAAATCTGAAATTTCTTGAAATATTGTCAAAGATGGCACTAATCTCAATTTGATAGCACTTTCGTTTTCGACCTTTATTAACAGGCGAATAATCACGTTAGATAGTTTTGTGCCACTACCGTGAAAAAATTTAGGTGCCACTACTGAAAAAAATGATCAGTGTCGAGTGAAACTAATATTAGAAAAGAGGGTGTTGATTTTATGGCGCCATTAAAATGGCGATATCGGGAGAGGGATTTTTGACATCGTGCTCAATGCACGACTCTTTATAGAAAGCGTCGTGCATTGAGCATGCTTTATTCGGGGGCGTGGTCGCGCAAGAACACCAGAGTGTCCGGTTTCGACTGCTCGGTACTGTAGCGATAACCCTGCACATCGAATTGCTTGAGCAGGGCGGGATCGTTGATGCGTTCCTGGATCACGAAACGGCTCATCAGGCCTCGGGCCTTTTTCGCGTAGAAGCTGATGATCTTGTACTGGCCGTTCTTCTGGTCCTTGAACTCGGTGTTGATGATCCGCGCGTTCAGGGCGCTGCGTTTGACCGCTGAGAAGTACTCGTTGGAGGCCAGATTGAGCAGCACGTCGTCGCCTTGCTCGGCCAGCGCCTGGTTCAGCCATTCGCTGATGCGCGTGCCCCAGAAGGCGTACAGGTCCTTGCCACGGGCATTGGCCAGTTTGGTGCCCATTTCCAGGCGATACGGTTGCATCAGGTCCAGCGGGCGCAGCAGGCCATAAAGGCCGGAGAGCATGCGCAGATGCTTTTGCGCGTAGTCGAAGTTGGCTTCGCTGAAGGACTGCGCGTCGAGACCGGTGTACACGTCGCCCTTGAACGCGAGTAGGGCTTGCTTGGCGTTTTCCGGGGTGAAGGCGGGCGTCCAGCTGCCGAAGCGCGCGGCGTTGAGGCCACCGATCTTGTCGGAGACGTGCATCAACTCGCTGATTTGCGCTGGCGACAACTCGCGCAACTGCTGGATCAGCTCCTGAGAATGGTCGAGGTATTGCGGCTGGGTAAAGCGCTGGGTCGCCGGCGGTGTTTCGTAATCGAGGGTCTTGGCGGGGGAAATCACCATCAGCATGAAGTCGTCTCCTTTAATCGTGGGGGCGATTCTAGGGGGTTGGGGCGGATGACTCCAGCTATCAAGTCCATAGGTGATCGACGGCCTGCCACAATCTCCATGTGGGAGGGGGCTTGCTCCCGAAGGGGCCGTATCAGCCTACCCATCTGTTGGATGACACACCGCATTCGCGAGCAATGCAGTGGTCTAATTTCCCCGGACACCCCGATAGGTGGAAAATACACCTATTGAGGAGCTCTCCATGACCGACAAACGCAAAGTATTCGACGAC
>NZ_JBIUWM010000026.1:0-86246 GCF_044743445.1 Pseudomonas sp. NPDC087615
CGCCAGGCGCCGCAACCACTCGCAGACCTATCTGATCACGGTCGCCGGTCTGAACCTGGCCTTGCTGTCGATCCTGCCGGCCCTGAAAGTCGCGCCTCTGGCCGTGACCCCATTGCTGCAGATCGACACCTTCGCTTGCCTGTACATGGCGTTGATCCTGGTCGCCACCCTCGCCTGCGTCACCCTCGCCCATGCCTATCTGGGCGATGGCGGTTCGGGTTACCCGGGCAACCGTGAAGAACTCTACCTGCTGATCCTGATGGCCGCCGCCGGTGGTCTGGTTCTGGTCAGCGCGCAGCACCTGGCCGGTTTGTTCATCGGTCTGGAACTGCTCTCGGTACCGGTTTACGGTCTGGTGGCTTACGCCTTCTTCAACAAGCGTTCGCTGGAAGCCGGCATCAAATACATGGTGCTGTCGGCCGCCGGTTCCGCGTTCCTGTTGTTCGGTATGGCGCTGCTGTACGCCGACTCGGGTTCGCTGAGCTTCGTCGGTATCGGTCAGGCGCTGGCTGCAACTGGCCTGCCTAGCTCGCTGGCACAATTGGGCCTGGGCATGATGCTGATCGGTCTGGCGTTCAAGCTGTCGCTGGTACCGTTCCACCTGTGGACGCCGGACGTCTACGAAGGTGCGCCGGCACCGGTCGCTGCTTTCCTCGCCACTGCTTCGAAAGTGGCCGTGTTTGCGGTGATGGTGCGTCTGTTCCAGATCTCCCCTGCCGCGAGCAGTGGCGTACTGAGCGACGTGTTGACCGTCATCGCCATCGCCTCGATCCTGTTCGGTAACCTGCTGGCACTGACCCAGAGCAACCTCAAGCGTCTGCTCGGTTACTCGTCCATCGCGCACTTCGGCTACCTGCTGATTGCACTGGTGGCGAGCAAGGGTCTGGCGGTGGAAGCCATCGGCGTCTACCTGGTCACCTACGTGATCACCAGCCTCGGCGCGTTCGGCGTGATCACTCTGATGTCCTCGCCGTACAACGGCCGTGACGCCGATGCACTGTACGAGTACCGCGGCCTGTTCTGGCGCCGTCCGTACCTGACCGCCGTACTGACCGTGATGATGCTGTCCCTGGCCGGCATCCCGCTGACCGCTGGCTTCATCGGCAAGTTCTACATCATCGCCACCGGTGTCGAATCGCACCAATGGTGGTTGGTCGGGTCCTTGGTACTGGGCAGCGCCATCGGCGTGTTCTACTACCTGCGCGTGATGGTCACCCTGTACCTGATCGAGCCAAACCTGCGCCGCCACGATGCGCAATTGCACTGGGAACAGAAGGCAGGCGGCGTCATGCTGCTGGCCATCGCCCTGGTTGCGTTCTTCCTCGGCGTTTACCCGCAGCCATTGCTGACACTGGTTCAGCAGGCGGGTCTGGCGGGCTGATAGCTCCGTCGCCTTTAGCTACAAACAAAAACGGCACCTTCGGGTGCCGTTTTTTATGTGTGATTTTTTCAATAGCAAACAGTATGTGTCGAGCAAACGGCTGCCAATCACCGCTGAAGAAGTGGTCGCCATCCGTCAAAAGCTCAATCTCTCCCGGTCGGTGTTTGCGATGTATCTGCACACCAACGCCCGAACGCTCGAAAACCGGGAACAAGACCGCGCCATACCTAATGCGCAAGCAACTACGCTGATTCGTCTGGTTCAGCGTTTTGCGCAGATGATCGAACAACTGGCGCCTCTGAGCTGATGTTCACAGTTCGCCTGAAGAAGTGAAAACGCCTTTCCTCTGGCGAGGAAAGGCGTTGACTACATTCTGCGAACCAATGTTTGTCAGCCACTACTTCCGTCATAGCGGTTGCGAATGATCAAACTTGCAGATTCGCCGTCGTAGTAATTGATATATATCCAACCATTGTAAGCGGTGAGGTTTTCTACCGTTGGCTTGCCAGTCACCGCGACAGTCACCGGCACCCTCTCCGCAGGTTGTCCCGTAAAGGTCGAAGTCGCGCGAATGCCATACCTCCAATACGAGGCTGATCCTCCCATTTCCTGAGGACCGAACCTTTCAGATATCCTGGCCTTGTTATGCCCCAGAGACATAGGCAAGTCCAAGGAACTGAAATCCCGCTCCAAGACTTTCAACCGCACCGAAAAACTGCCAAGTGCAGTGCTTTTGACGCAGTTCAACGACCAGTTCACACCGGAATCACTCAATGTCTGCGGGTCGGTCGGACTCACGGTAACGCCAAGTTCGGCCGCTTGCGCACTCAACTCCAGCACCACGTCGTGACCAAGCAAGAAACTGCGGTCCTGGGGTCGCACGGTCACTGTATGTGTCGCTCCAAGGCAGGGGAACGCCGGGCCGCCGCCAAACAGCTGCGGGAATGCATCGAAATCAACCTTCACCGCCTCGGCCAAATCCCCCGCTTCCACATACGCAGGTATTTGCCAGTCAGGCAGTACCGGGGTGGTCAGGTTCAAGCCGAAGATGCCGCCATTCCCGTTGTCGGTAAAAATATACCAATGCGCTGATTGCCCTTCCTTTATCTCCTGAGGCATTTCCAGGTCCGGGGAAAAGGTCAGGCCACGCTCCGCAGCGCCCCACAGGTCTTGCAAGGTTACACTGGAGCCGATCAAAACACTGCCTTTGTTGACCTTGAGTTCCAGCTTATAGGCTACGTCTCTTCCCCTTAACAACACGAGATCGCCCTTGGTCAGGTCAACCTGCTGACCGTCCAGATACAGCTCGGCCTCCTGCGCCCATTCGTCCTGCTGAACAGCGTTCACCTCGTAAGTTTCGGTCATGACCACACCCTCGTTGGCCTGGGTGATATCCGCCAGGATCTCACGCTTGCCGATCGTGTCCGGGGTATAGGCATATTGCGTCCAGCCCTTGAGGTCGGTCGTGGTTTCCGTCAAGGGTTCCAACTCGCCTTTGAGGCGCCACTGCACTTTCACGCCTTCGATTGCCTGCCCGTTGTCTGCAGAGATCACCTGTACACGCAACACTACGCTCTGCCCTGTGCCAACGACCGGCGTGCCAAGTACCGGAATGGCGTCACCGATTCCGTACAGTGACTCGACCACGTGGAAACGGTGAGGTTGAGTCCACTCGGAACAGTCTCCGTCGGCTATCTGCTGCGCCTGAATGTCGTAAGTATCAACTTCCCACTCCTCCTCGGCGTTCCAGCGCCAAGTGATAGAGCCGTCGATAGAGGCAAACGGGAGCTCGGGTTCTGCGACATGGCGCAGCACGATCTGCCCACCGGTTTCACCGCTGCCCTGGATCCTGGGACGGCGCAATGCATTGCCATTCGCTCCTGGCACTCGAATAACCGGTGTTGCTGGCGGTGCGTGTACGGTGAACACGTGAGGTGTACTCCAATCGGAATCCGGGCCATTGCTTGCCTGTTTCGCTTGAAGTTCGTTGGTGCCAGGCACCAAAGGATTCACCACCATGAACTCCAGAATGCCATCGGCGTTTGCTGTGTCCTCGCACAACGTATCACCACCGACAAGCCGGACGGTGAGCAGTGCACCGGGCAGGCCGACGACCTGAATGGTGGGGTATCTCGAGGTTCCGCTGCCCGCCTGCGGTTGTTGGAACCTGGGGGGATCGGGCCTGTCCGCCGCGTCCACGGTAAAGGTACAGGTGTCACTGGCATCGGAGTCCACGCTGTTTACGGTCTGCACGACCTTGACCGTATTTTCGCCAGGCACCCATTCCGCTGACGGGGTGAAGGTACGTTCCGCCCCACTGCCGGCGAAGTCGCCAGCCACCGGTTCATCGTTGTCGGTGAGCATTTTCAGGGTGACCGCTCCGGATGCCACCTCGGTAATGTTCAGCGGCTGTTTCAGTGCGACCGGGGCGGGCGGTGCCGCGATAGCCGGTTTTGGAGGCTTGATGTAGAACTCAAGCCTATCGGTGGCTTCGGACGTTTCCCCGTTTACGCTCTGTTGCGCGTTGATCAGTTGTTGCCCGGGCTGCCAGGGGAATTCGAAAAACCATAGGGTTGCGTCGTAGGTCACGGTGCCCGGTACAGGTTCGCCACTGTCGAATTGCACGAAGACTGTCGCCCCTGCCACGCAAGTTCCTTCCACCCTGACATTGGCCAAATGACTGGTTTTCGGTAGAGGGTGGGTGATCGCTGGCCTGGGTGGTTTCGCGGTCACCGAAACGGTGACCGGGTCGCTTGGGTCAGAGAACACATCATCCACGGCCTGTACCGCCTCGACATGGGTGGTTCCTGTCCAATCCATGGCGGGTGTAAAGATGCGCGATACGTCACTGCCATCGAAATAACCCGGCACCGTTTCGCCGTCCTCGGTCAGCATTTGCAGGGTAACGTCACCGGCCACTACGCTGGTAATGGTCAGTTGCTGTTTCGAAGTAACCGGGTTCAATGGCTGTCGGATGACCGGTTTGTAGGGGCGCATCACAACGCAAACCACATCGCTTGACTCGGAATTCACGCCACTGACGGTCTGCATGACCTTGACCGAAGTCCTGCCCGGTGCCCACCCGAACCTTGGCGTGAAGGTGGCGATATCACCGTTTGATCTGAATTCGCCATCCACCCTGGTGCCTGCTTCCGTGAACATTCGCAGGGTGACAATACCGCTTGAAACATCCTTGATGGTCAGCACCTGATGCGATGACGCCGGGATGGGTGGTTGTTCGATTTCCGGTTTTTTGGGGGGCGCGTACACAATAACCAATACGCTTGGCGACGACGCTGCACCGTCGATAGTCTGCACGACCTTGATTTTTTGCGTGCCGGCCCAGTCCGCAGTCGGTGTGAACGTACGCGATGCGTCGACTCCCGTAAAATCACCTTCAACCGCCGCGCCATCTTCGGTAAACATTTGCAAGGCAACGGCACCGGGGACGACGCCGGTAATGTTCAGACGCTGTCTCGGCACGGCCGGTTTCGGTGGCTGGTCGATTTCCGGCTGGGAGGGTTGCACCAAAAAGGTAACCACATTGCTTGGATCGGATGACACGCCGTCCACGGACTGCACGGCCATGACCGCATTGTTGCCCGCAGGCCAAGGCGGTGACGGTGTGAACTTGCAAGGGGTTCCAGTGCTGAATTCGCCAGTCACCGTTGCGCCTGCTTCGGTCAACATGTGCAATGTGCCGGGGGCGAATGAAGCGTCCTCAAGGATAAGTGCGTATCTCGAGCTCACGTAGCTTGGTGGCTGAGCAATCGACAGTTTGGAGGGTTGCACCGCAACGGTAACCAGATTGCTTGTATTGGCGACGTTGCCCACGGTCTGCACAACCTTGACCGTGGTCTTTCCCACCTTCCACGCCGCCGTCGGGGTGAAGTAGCGAACGGGGACGCTGTCCGTGAAGGAGCCTGCAACCGGTCCGCCTGCCTGCGTGTACATTTGCAAGTCGTTTTGACCGGATGAGGAGAAACTGATGGCCAGCACCTCTTTTACTGCTGCCGGGTCAGGTGGCGGAGCAATAAACAGTTTCACCACAATGGGCACCAACTCGCTTGGGGTGGAGGGGATACCGTCTACGGTCTGTACGATCTTGACTTGGGTGGACACAGACCAGTCTTGCGCCGGAGTGAAGGAACGGGTCGTGCCGCTGCCCGTAAATTCGCCTGCCACTTTTGCGTCAACTTCGTTGAACATTTCCAGCAAAGTAGCATCGAGTGAAACGGATTTGATGCTCAGCGTCTGCCTGGCTGTGACCGGAACGGGAGGCCGCTCGATGATCGGACTGGAAGGACGAACATTGACGGGTACCAGTCTGCTTGAATCAGATGCCACATCGCCCACGGTCTGCACGGCCTTGACCTTCGTGGAGCCCACCGCCCACGCTCCCGACGGTGTGAAAGTGCGAGTGGAGCTATTGAAGCTGCCAGCAACGGGTTCGTCTTTTTCCGTGAATATTTGCAGAGTGGCCTTCTCCGGCCAGACACCATTGATCTTCAGCACCTGTTTTACTGAGCTGTAGTGGGGTGGAGATTCGATCTGCAGCGTAGGCGGTTTTACGCTGACGACCTTGATATCTGACCAGGCAGAGCTCTGTCCGCTGACCGGTCCTACCTGTTTTGCAGTGATCAAATGCTTACCAGGGGGCCACGCTTCACCGCTACTAACCGACCAATTGCCATCCTGCCAAACAGTCGTGGTTAACTGAACACCCTTGTTCTTGTCTTCAAGCCAGATCTCAAGCGTGGCGTTCTTGAGGCCACCCTCGCCGCTAACGCTGACTTTACGGTGTGGGTAAACAATGACGCCGACAATTTGCGGCGCAAACAGGGCGGCAAAATTGGTATAGACCGCCCAGCGAGAGGGTACATCCTCATAGACCTGCAACGCCGTCATCGAAAAGCTCTCGGTCATCGGCAGAGGCTTTGTCAGGGTAGCCGTCCAGTTGCCATCTTCATCCACCGGCGCAGTTCCGATCACCAACTCACGTTGATCATACTCATACAGTTTGACCAAGGCGTCTGGATAACCTCTTCCACTTATTTGCGGTAGCGGAGTATGTACAACCTTAGGATTTGTGATCATGGGGGGCGGAAAGTCAACTTCAAATCTCATGGTTACCGAGAGGGATTTCGACTTATCAGAACTTAACTCATGATCATACGTAAACTTGAATTCCACTTCTGCCGAATGCTTATTACCTGCTATAGAACCGCCACCACTGATCTCATGCCAATAACCATCCTGAATCGCATTATCGTTTGTTAATTCCCTTTCAGACCAACTCCCTGCCGAGCTAAAACTCAAGTAGACATTACCCTTGCGCCTGCCGTTATCGGTTGCCGCATAACGCTTTGCCTGACAAGAAAACAAAGAACCTGAAGGATTCCAAAAACACTCCACTAAAAGCTTTGCTTCCCATGGCAGGAATAAATCCGGGTACTTCACATGCAACACCAATGTTGAAAATGACTTAACATTATTTCCTTCAGCGCCCTCCCCCTGAATGCTGCCCGCTGAATATTCAATAAATTCTCCGCCGCCGATAGCGTACGAATTTTCCGGCACTTCCACAGCGCTGCCTTCTTTTTTAGTATCGTCAGTTTCCATGAGGGGTCTCCCTGACTATTGGAAATTCAAATTAGAAAAAGGCACAGCAGCAAATAATGTAAAAAACACAACACAAAAGTTTGCCTACCTACCGGGAGCGAACTGAAAGACACAATAGTTTATTGCGCAGGCCACTCACAACTGTCACTTCTGACAGGCCTTCATAACTAACAGAAATCAACCCTTCAAAAAAACTTCGTTTTTATTATAAAAAAGTCGTCAGAAAAAAAGCCAACACAAGAAAAAGCGTTTCAAAAGCCGCAAAAACCAAACCTACAAACAAGCAAATAGTTCTAAACAATTATTACATGTTCCAATTAGTTCTATATAACCCCCCTCAACCTGTCAGGTCTGACAGGTTACGCCCCCCGCGTTTATCGTTAGTTTGCTCCTACCGGGCATTGCATCAATGCCGCTCTTGGCTGGTAGGAGAATCACACTCATGGCTGACAACAATTCGTTGCTGCAGAGGCTGGTCAAACCCGACGTCTCGACACAGAAGGGCCGCACCGACTTCGCAACGGCCATGCAGAAAATGGGTTTC
This sequence comes from Pseudomonas sp. NPDC087615, assembly GCF_044743445.1. Classification (NCBI taxonomy): domain Bacteria; kingdom Pseudomonadati; phylum Pseudomonadota; class Gammaproteobacteria; order Pseudomonadales; family Pseudomonadaceae; genus Pseudomonas; species Pseudomonas sp. NPDC087615. The sequence goes on from NZ_JBIUWM010000026.1 coordinate 7,548, forward strand.
ACCTCAGTCTTCGATATCGTACGTCAGCCCAAAGCCGCGTTCGTCCGCCAGCTCGCCGAATTCACCGATGCCAACGCGGAACTCGCCTACGACAATGCCATGGGCTATGCAGCGCTGATTTCGCGCTTGTACCGGGAGTACCAGACTTCCTCCGGTAAATTCCAGCAACTTACCCACCGTAGCGGCGTTCGCGCTCTTGTTCCGCTGGGGCCAACTTTTCAATATCTGTTCAAGGAAAGCTGGGACGACTTCTGCAAGGTCGGGGCGCTTGCTGCCATTGATATGGTGATCGCCTACCTGATCAACTTAAGGGTGTTTCTCCTGCAACTGGAAGCGACTAACGAAGACCCCAAGCGCCTACTGATGGACAGGCGCCGTCCCGACCTGAAGGAGCTCTTGATCACCCACGAAAGCACTTTTACCCCAAGGCCAATGCTGGAACTGGTCACCCAGTTATTGGAAGATCGTTTGGGTGCTTTTCTGGAAACCAATCCGACTGATAAAGGCAAGTCCGCCCATGAGGCAGTGGCTGACCGGCGCTATCCCTTCGAACTGCCCTACAACTTCTATCACCATCAATGTCAATTGGGGCTGGCCGATAAAAAGCCTCGTCTGGGGGAATTGAACTATCGGGCCAGCCTGTTACTGCCGATCAAACAGCAATCAAGCAACGACTATGGCGAAGTGCAGAAACCGGTACTGCAAGCGCAACGTTTGTTATGCGGATTGAGCACGGAGCAACAGAACGTGCTGATCGAGCCCTCAGTGTTCAGTCATTTTTATCTGACCCGAGATGACCTGATCAAAGGGTGGGGAAGCCCAGGCACCACCCATCTGCGCCCGCATATCCCTCACAAAAGCTGCTATTTGTTGCTGACGGATCAGGAGGATGTCGCGGCCGTCAATCCGCAGGCACTAACGCCCACAGAAGTTGCAGGCAGCAAGACCGTCCTATCGCTGACCTTTCGCAAAGGCACCCAGACACAGGCTGCCAACGTCGATCTGAGTTCCAACGTTCCAGTTCTTTCAACGGGCTGGTTGATCAATCGCCTGCACGCTGCGTCAACGAACACCGTCATTTCCTACCTGAAGGGCGCCGCGTCCCTCCCCACGCCCACCGCACAGGGATACACCGCCAGTTTCGATCTGGTCACTGCCACCGCCGCCGGCGCCGAGCCCGTCAAGCTGGCCCGACAGCGCTTCACCCTCACGCTCGATGAGCACTACACCCTGACACCTGCGCAAATGGATTTTTTCAGAAAGTCTTACGGTGTCGAGGTTTCGCAAAGTTCGCCGCCGTGGCAATTGACGCGCCTGACAGACTTCATGGCGCACACCGGCCTGAATGCCGAACAGGTTGAAATGCTCCTGTGCCGACAGACCCGCGCGGTGCGTTTGTCGCCCAACTGCCCCAGCCAGAACCCGCAACACGGGGGTGTGACGCTCCCGCAGGCTGCCGCAAAAGTGCTGCCCTTCCCCCACCCGAACCAGTATGGCGCCTGCTACGTCAACGGCACCGGCGCCGGTGCTGACCTGTATGACAGCGAGCGGGAACCTGACGCCGAATCGATCATCCGTGATCAGTTCGACAATGCGATGGGGCTGGAACAAATCACTGTGGGCGATAGCAAGCAATGGCGCCTGAGCAAAACCTCGCTCAACCGTCTCGACCGCCTGCAACGCATGATTCGCTTGCAACGCTGGTTGCAGATCCCCTTCGCGAAGCTGGACACGCTGATCATGTCTGCGATCCGTGCCGAGGGCGAAGACAACCTGGCGATGGAACTTAACGAAAACACTCTGCGTGCATTGGGCGTCTATCGCTACCTCAATCGGCGCCACGGCATCGAGCCGGAGGAGTTCGCCGCACTGATGCACGACCTCTCGCCTTATGCCAGCGGCAAGGATGAAATGCCGTTGTTCGATCAGGTGTTCAATCGCGTGCAACTGTTCGACACCCCTCTGGTCCTCGACCAACAGCCCATCAACCTGGAGGTCGTCGACACCGCCACGCAGAAAACCGTATTGCAATTGTGTGCCGGCCTCGGTGTGCAACCGACTGAGGATTCGTTTCTGTTGATTGCCTTACAAACCCAGAAGTACCTGACCACACTCAAGCGCGATTTGCCCACCGTCTCCTCGTTCTACCGCCAGGCCCGGATTGCCCGTCTGTTTGGATGCTCGGTCGCCGAGTTGCTGACGCTGGCAGGACTGCTCGGAGGTTCTGCTTATAAAACCGTGTTGGCGAGCGGCCACTTGAACGCGCAGAAGACCAGGGAACAAGCGGACATTCTCGATGTGCTGATGCAGTTGGACTGGGCCGTAGACTGGCTCAAGGACAGCCAACAGACCGTCACACAATTGCAACAACGCCTGGGCCCACATGCCTCGGTGCGGGTCGAAGAACTGGACGGTGATCAGCAAGCCCAAGTGGACGAGCCGCCGCCCCTGCCCGACGATCTGCTTGAGCGCCTGAGCAAGTTGCAGGACGACACGCGCCGCAGCATGGTGACCAAAGCGCAAGTGGCCGCATTGGGCCTTCCACTGCGTAAGGATGGAAAAAGCCGACCGCAAGACATCCAATGGTTCGGGCTACTGGTCAGCCATAAACTCATCACGACAGACGGCCTGTTAATGGGCCTTGATCGTGCACTGACGCTGGTGGACGAACCGATCACCTGGCTACAGACAGGTGTCGCGCAAGTACTTAAAGACCTCGACCTTGAACAAGCTGTCAAAGACATGTGCGCCGAAAAACTCATCGAACTGCTGCTCGGTGCACATGACCGCCAGGTTCAGTTGCTCGAAGGATTGTTCCAGGAAACTGCCAAGCTGGCGCCGGACCGCTGCCGGGCGGTCATTCACTGGGCGCAGTCGTCGGTCTACAGCATTCTGGTGCAAGCGCTCAAGGAAACGCTGACCCCCGCATTGATCGAGCATTACCAGCGCGTCTCACGCCACGCCGAAATTGTTGTGCAACTGAGATTGAGCAACAGCGCCTTGCGCTTGTTCGTGGTCAATCCAACATGGCTGGGGGGCTCGGCATACGAGGGCAGCAACAGCGAGCCGTGGCTGTGCGACCTCTATCTGCTCGAACGCTTCAGTCAATGGTTCCACAGCCAGAGCCAATCGGAGGACAGCGTGCTGAGCTACTTCAGCGGCGCCAATCCAGCCAAGGCGCAATTGAAAAACAAAGCGCTGCGCACGCTCGCGAGCGAAACGGCCAACGCAGCACTGGCTCGTTTGCTGGAGTGGTCCGAAATGGAAGTGACCACGCTGACCAGCACCCTCCCCGATGAGCGCGCCAGCTCAATGGCCCAGGTCGACTGGGTACGTCGTTGCCAGGCCACTTGTCAGGCCAGCGGGCTGTCTGCCAAAGCACTGCTGCAAGCCACAGGGTTGACTGAAACAAGCCTGCTGAACGACTGGAAAATCGTTGGAGACGCGGTGATGGCCGCCAACTCTGCCTCTGACTCAACACTGGCCAATGGTTAAGGAACGATCATGACGAGCGCCTTCGACGCCCCCCTCAATGAAGCATTTCGTGACGCGATGCTCGCCCTGTATCTGCATGAGGCCGTGCCCAACGACCCGTACCTGATCGAGCAGGGGTTGACCCAACAAATCAAGACTGCCAACGACCTCTACGAGTTCTGGTTGCTGGACGTGCTGATCAGCCAGGATGTGCCGACCAGCCCGGTGGCCTGTGCCATTGCCAGTTACCAACAACAGATCAACAGCATGATGCTGAACATGGAGCCGGGGTACAGCGACGACAGTTTCACACCCCAGCAGATCAAGACCTGGCGCGACGGTCTCAATCGCTACCCGATCTGGTCCGCCATCCAGCAGTTGCATTACTTCCCTGACATCTACCTTGACCCCACGCTGCGCCTGACCAAGACCAGCAGTTTCGAGCAACTGGAAAACGACCTCAACCAGGCACAGATTCAGCCCGAAACCGTACAGACTGCCGTTCTGTCTTATCTGGCAAAGTTCGAGGAAATCGCCAACCTGAAGATCTGCAACGGTTACATCGATGGCGAAGATTTCGCCAACAGTACCTATTACTTCATCGGCAAATCCCCCGCCGAAAATGCCTACTACTGGCGCTCACTGGACATGAGCCAACGCCCGGTAAAAGAGCCCGCCGCCGCGTCTGGCAGTGTTCCGGACAAATTCGACAAGCCCCTGCCCAATGCCTGGTCGGACTGGCAGAGCGCCAATGTGCCGATTTCGGAAAAGGCCCTTGAACACACGATTCGTCCGTGCTGGTTCAACAACCGCTTGTTCGTGATCTGGGCGGAGCTGGAACTCCAGGATGCGGACGCCATGCAGTCCCCTGAAGAAGGGAGAGCCGAGACCAGCGTCAAGGTCAATCCGCGGTTCCGTTTGTATGCCAGCTACAAGAAATACGACGACAGGTGGAGCACGCCCCGGGTCTATATCGAGAGCTATTGCCAGACGCCGGCGCTCGTCGCCAAGCCCCTGGAACAGATCGCAGAGCAAACCCAGACCATCGCGGTGTATGACCACTCCACATCGCCAGAGTCGATGGTGATCATGTTGTATTCGAACTATCAGGACATACCTGGCGATATTCCCGGCAATCGCGACAAATATGATTTTCTGCGAACGGTGCGGATCGACAAGAACTTCAATGTGACGTCGCTGTTTCCGTCATATGGCGTGGTGCCCAATGTCAAACCAGGCGCGCCTCCATCCGCCACGGCGTTGCAGGATGGCTCAGGGCATGTGCTGCTGATCGGCCACATCTTCGCCAATAAAAACGCTGGCCGTTTTCAGTACTGGCTTCCCTCCAGCACCCCGGTGTTTGGTGCTATCGAGCACGCAACACCGGAAACAGAAAAGGACACTTGGGACTTCAACGATTGGCAGTCGCGCATCAAGACCTGTGAAGAAGATGTCGAGCTTGTCTACCATCCTGGCGATTCAAGTATCGGATTGACCTTGAGACTGAATGAAGGCTTTCCGGATGTCACCACGATCAAGTTCTCTGTTTATGGTTATTCCAACGAGGAGCTCTTCCACTTAACTCTAGTGTTCAGTCATACCGACAAGCGTGAATGGCTCACGCTGCTCGAAGGTTCGGAGATCAAGTCCTTCGGTGAATTCATGAATAGCCACGATACGGTGTATTGCTTCAGAGGCTGGCCAGACAGCATCAGAAGTCTTATTTCCGATCCTGACAGAAACAACCGAACTGAATTCTCCGTTCCTCCCATAGCGCCGGGCGGCAGCGCATCTCTGGCAGGGAAATTGGCGGGTTCGTACATACTCGACCGATTGCGCGATTCCCCTAATGAAATTTGGCTCTCTGATGTCTGGCGCGTTCCCAGAGGTGAAGAGCAATCTACGATGTCCATCTTTCCGCTCATCCAAAATCATGTCGTCGAGACTTATGGTTACCAGCTTTTCATAGGGCACCCTCTGGACGTAACGGCCACTGAGTTTCCTGCAAAACTTGAAGATATACGTCCCCTGTATAGCTCCGGGATCGTCGACAAACTGCCCGAAAACTCAGGCGGGGAAGGAATCACAGTCCCCGTCGACAAGATTAGCTACCAACCCGTCGGCTGGCCGGTTAAATGGCCCGACAAACCGAATGAGCTGAAAATTCCACTCGTGTACGGCGTCTTGATCCACAACAAGCATCGCTTAGGCCATTCACTCGTTGGCGCAGCCCTCAAAGCGGTATCCATCACTTGGGGAGAGACTCTCGCAGCAGAGCAAAAAAAAGCGCCGCTCATCAACAACAACGACAACGCTTCTCTGGGCAATGCTCAATACATCGACTTTACCGAATCAAGCATCAATTTCAGTGACGGATGTGAATCTAAAGAAGGTTATCGAGCGCCCATCCGCATGAACACCACCTTCGCCCGGGAATTGATCCAGCTCGCCGAAAGCGGCATGGATCCGCTGCTGAGTTGGCACACCCAGACACAGCAGACAGAACCGCCCATTCCCGATGGTCTCGGCGCGCAATCGATGGATTTCTCCGGCGCGTACTACCTGTATTTCCTCGAACTGTTCCTGTACTTGCCATGGCTGGTGGCGTATCGCTTGAATGAGGAACAGCAATACGAAGAAGCCAAACACTGGCTGGCGTATCTCTTCAACCCTTCACGGCAAAACGCAGATCCGGGGCATCCCGGCTATTGGCAGGCTGTGCCTCTTGAAACGCCCGTCTGGCCCGGTGCGCCAGACCCCAGCCAGGCCATTGTGTATCCGGACGATCCGCATCAGATTGCACTCAGTTTTCCCGTGCACTTTCGCAAGGCCTTGTACGGACTCTATATCGATATCGAGAGCAATCAGGCTGATCAGGTGTACCGAGAACTGACACCGGACGGTTTGGCAGAAGCCAAGTTGCGCTATGTCCATATCCTCGATTTGCTCGGGCCGCGCCCGGATGTGCGGCAAGTAGACGATTGGTCACCGATTACGCTGGATGAGTTGAGTGCTGCGAAAAATGACGACCTGCGTGCCTTCGAACAACAACTGATCGCCACCCAACGACAACTTCAGGAGCAGCCGCCGCTGCGCATCGGCAAGGCCCCGCAATCGCAGGACGCGCCATTGCTGTGTCTGCGGCCTTACCGCGAGGATTCATCGTTGTCCACCGTGGACAATCCGTATTTGCGCCGTCCGTTCAACCCTGAACTGATCAAGCGCTGGGACAGGGCCGAAGGCCGCTTGTACAACCTGCGCCATAACCTCGACATGGCGGGTAATCCCTTGAACCTGCCGTTGTTCGCCGCGCCACTGGACCCGCGCGCCCTGCTCGCTGCCTGGGGCCAGGGCCTGTCCGGGGCGGCGCTGAGTCGGCTGTTGAACCCACAGATTCCCCATTACCGCTTCAGCTTCATGTTCGCTCTGGCGCAGAACGCGGTGGACAGTGTGATCCAGTTCGGCTCGACGCTGTTGTCACTGATCGAGCGCAAGGAGCAGGCGCAGTATCTTGAGTTGCAACAGCAGCAGGCGTGGAATCTGGCGAAGGTGGCGGTGGATATACAGGTTCAGGCTGGGAAAATTGATGAAAAAAACAAGGAGGCGTTGCTGGCGAGTCAGGTCATCACTGAGGGGAAACTTGCCTATTACCAAGAGTTAGCAGAACAAGGATTGAGCCGTAATGAAAAGATTTCCAACGATGCACGCTTGAATGCCAATACATATGAATCAGGAGTTGGCTTAGCTCAAAAGGCCTCATCCCTCGCTAAAACGATACCAAACATTTTCGGACTTGCGTTGGGCGGGATCGACCTAGGAGCTGCGTCACAAGCAGTTGTTCATACCGTTGAAGGCTCAGTCATAGTTGATCGAGCTACTGCTGAGAATGCAGATCTCACCTCTCAGTTCGACCGACGCGGTGCGGATTGGAAGTACATGTACGACCAGGCAAAACTCGAAGCCGAACAGATCGAAGCACAACTCGCCGTCTACGAAGAACAGCACAAGGCCACCCAACTGCAACTGCGCCAGGCACAAACCGCGCTGAACCACGCCAAAGCGACCCACGACTTCCTGCTCAGCAGCAACCGCTTCAGCCGCTCACAGACCTACGACTGGCTCAACAGCAAGTTCGCTGGGTTCTACAACGGCGCTTATACCACCGCGCAATCGCTGTGCCAGGCGACCGAGGCCTGCTGGCAGTACGAAATGGGCGATTTCACGCAAACCTTCATCCGGCCCGGTGGGTGGAACGCCACCTACCGCGGCCTCGGTGCCGGCGAAGAGCTGAAAATGAGCCTGCAGCGCATGCACGGCGATTACCTGAAAAACAATAAACGCGAATTGGAGATCCGCAAAACCGTCTCGCTCAAAGAACTCAAGACCAAGTACCCAGACGTCGCTGGCAACAAGACCTGGGAAGAGATCAAGCAGACTCTGACGGACAATGGCACCTGTGAATTCGAACTGACGCAAAAAATGTTCGACGACGATTACGCCGGGCATAACCACTACCTGCGTCGGATCAAGACGATCAGCGTGACCCTGCCGATCAGCATTGGGCCTTATAAAGATATCTGCGCCGTGCTGACTCAGACCTACAGCAAAGTTGAAATGGCCGCCACCCTCGGCAACGCAAAGGAAAACCTGCGCGCGAGCCAACAGATCGCCCTCTCCCACGGCACCGACGACAACGGCCTGTTCCAGCTCAACTTCCAGGACGAACGCTACCTGCCATTTGAATGCACCGGGGCCATTTCGCGCTGGGTTCTGACCTTACCCAACCACGAAGCCCAAAAGGCCATGATCCTCTCCCTCCAGGACATCATCCTGCACCTGTGTTACACGGCCAGACGCGAGGGCGGTTCGCTATGAACGGACAACAGCCACCGCAACAGTCGACGATGCAAATCAACACCCCTGCTCTACCGAAAATGGGCGGCGCCATTCAAAGCGTTGGCAAGGGCTGGGGAGGCGTTGGCACCTCCGGCACGGCGTCCCTGGAACTGGCCCTGCCGATCTCTCCAGGCCGCGGCTTTGCCCCAGCGCTGGGGTTGGGTTACAGCAGCAATGTCGGCAACAGCCCGTTCGGAATCGGCTGGCAAATGACGAACAATGCCATCAGCCTGCGCACCACTCAAGGTACGCCAATGTACGATGGCACCGACCAGGTGGTGGGGCCTGGTGGCGATGTGTGGATGCCCGAGCGTGACGAAAGTGACGGTAAACCGATTTTCCGTAGCGTCACCGAATACAACCACCGGCCACTGGCCGGCGAGTACAACGTGGTGCGTCACTGGCCGCGGGTCGAGGGTGAGTTTGCCCTGATCGAACATTGGTTCTCTGCCACCGACACTGCGGGTTTCTGGCTGATACACGGCGCAGATGGCAGTCTGCATGTGTATGGCAAAACCGAAAGCTCGCGTCGCAGCGACCCGAACAACCCGCAGCATGTCGGCGTGTGGATGATCGACGAAAGCCTCAACACCCGAGGCGAGCACATCGTCTACGAGTACAAAGTCGAAACCGACCCGCCCCAAGCCCCGCAATGGCATGACTACCGCGCTCAGCGCTATCTCAAACGCGTGTGTTACGGCAATGCCGAGGCCAACCCGCACCTGTACGCATGGGAAACCGATAGCTGGAAAAAGCAGCACTGGCACTTTCAACTGGTGTTCGATTACGGCGAGCGCAGCACCGATCTTGAGCAGGTACCGACCTTCGCTGAACAAAAAACCTGGTCCGGTCGCGGCGACCCGTTCTGGAACTACAGCTACGGTTTCGGACTGGGTACCCAACGCCTGTGTCGGCAAGTGTTGATGTTTCATCATTTCACCAAGGAACTGGGGGATTCGCCCGCACTGGTCCAGCGTCTGCTGCTGGAACACCGGGTCAGTCCGTTGGGTTACAACCAACTGACCGCGGCTCATATTCAGGCTTACGATGGCCTGGGCCAGACAGAAAGCCGACCGCCGATGGAGTTCAGCTACAACCCGTTCGAACTCGACTCGACGCATCGCAACTGGACACCGTTCGCGCAAATGCCCGGGCTCAACGACGGCCAGCACTATCAACTGGTGGACCTGTACGGCGAAGGTATTCCGGGGGTGCTGCGTCGTTACGACCAGGCCTGGTATTACCGCGAACCATTACGCAGCGAGACCGGCGGCGACAACGTGAGCTACAGCGACTGGAAACGTCTGGAGCACATTCCTGTGACAGACAGCAGCAAGCCGATTCACCATTCGCTGACTGACCAGACCGGCGACGGCAAGCTCGACTGGGTAATTGCCATGCCGGGGATGTGTGGTTGTTTCACCCTTGATCCGGACCGTAACTGGTCCGCTTTCGTGCCCTTCGATGCGTTTCCCAACGAGTTTTTCCACCCGAAGGCGCAGATGGCCGATCTGGTCGGTGATGGCCTGATCGACCTTGCGCTGATCGGCACCCGCAGTGTGCGCCTTTACGCCAACCGCCGTGCGGCAGGGTTTGCCAACGGCGTCGACGTGCCTCATTCGGTAAAAACAACTGAAGGGGATGACGATGAACTGCCAACACCGAGTAATACGCTAACCGAGTTGGTCGCCTTCGCCGATGTACTCGGCAGCGGCCAACAACATCTGGTGCGCATCCGTTATAACGAAGTCAAATGTTGGCCCAACCTGGGCCATGGGCGTTTCGGCAAGGGTTTTGTGCTGTGTGCCTTGCCATTTGTCGACAGCGAATTCAATTGCGCGCAGGTGTTGCTGGCCGACCTCGACGGCTCGGGGGCGACCGATCTGATCTACCTGGAGCCCGATGGCCTGCGGGTATTCATGAACCATGGTGGCAACGGTTACGAGCAGACCTGGGACGTATTGTCCTGGCCCGAAGGCGTGCACTACGATCGGCTCTGCCAGGTCAGCACCGCCGACCTGCAAGGGCTCGGTTGCTCCAGCATCGTCCTGACGGTGCCGCACATGACGCCCCAACACTGGCGCTATGATTTCGTCAAAGCCAAGCCTTACCTGATGAATCGCACCTGCAACAATATGGGTGCCAGTACCGGCGTCACCTATCGCAGCTCGGCCCAGGAATGGCTCGATGAAAAACAGGAGCAACACGCCGCCAAGGTCGAAAACCCGGTCTCCCGCCTGCCGTTCGCCATGCATCTGGTCAGCCGGCAAACGCAATTCGACGACATCACGGGTAATCGACTGAGCCAGGGCTTGCGCTATCGGGGTGGTTATTACGATCGCCTTGAACGCGAGTTCCGCGGTTTTCGTGTACTGCTGCAGACCGATACCGAAGCCTCGGCGGCGGAGCGCGCAACAGTCGGTTTCACCGCGCCAATCCTCAGCAAGACCTGGTTCCACACGGGGGATGCCATCGATCCTGCGAGGGACGGTTATTACGTTGGAGATGAATTGGCTGTTGCCCTGCAACCCACGTTGCTGCAGAACTACCACTTCAATGATCGGGCGACGCAGCCCTTCACCGCCGATGATGAAAGCATCAACCGTGAAATAGCCCGAGCCCTGAGCGGCAGGGTACTGCGCTCGGAAACCTATGCGGCAGATGACGACCCCCTCACCGCGGTGCCGTACGCGGTTCAGGAACACCGCCATCTGGTGCGGGTGCTGCGTCCCAAAGGCAAGCATCAGCCCTACGCGGTGCTTCAACCTCTGGCTCTGGAGTCCATCAGTTACCAATATGAGCCAGCCATCGCGGACGACCCGTTGTGCCAGCATCACATCAACCTTGAGTGGGACGAATATGGCGCCTGCGTCCACAGCTTCGACGTCCACTACGCACGACGCAAGCACGTTGACGATACGCCGCCCTTCAGTGACGAACATCAGCAAAACTGGTGGAAGGATGCCCATGACGAGGCGCAACAGAACTGGTACCTGACGCAAACCAGATCGCTGCCCATCCACTTGCCGAACACCCAGGCGTGGCGCCTGGGCCTGCCCTATCAAAACCGCACGAATGCCCTGGTTCTGAAAAATACCGCACTGAGCCCCGCCAGTATCCACCATGACCGGTTTCTTGAACTGAGCCAGGAAAATGGGGAATGGGCAAAACAGGCGATGCTGACGAGTCTGTCCCGCCAGCACTACATGGACCCCGAGAACGGCCAGCCCCTGGCGCCTGGGGCCGCGACCTTCGAAGGGTTGACCGCTCACCTTGAAACAGCCGAACTCGATGAAATCGCCCTGAGCGCCTACGACAGGCTCAAGGATGATCAAGGCAACATGCCCTTCAACCTGAAAGAGAAACTCGAATCACCGCAAGTGGGTTACCACATCATGGATCGGTTCCTGCCCGAGGTAACCCGGCAAGCGGTGCAAGATCCCGGGGACGCCAAAAATTATCTGTGGTCGGTGCATCACGGCTTTCCCACCTACCACACGCTGGATGGCTTTTATAACGTCCAGAAGTACCGGGAAACCCGCAGCCACGGCGAAACCCTGATCACCTACGACACACACTGGTGCCTGACCATCGCCGTGACCTTGCCGGACGGTTGCACCACGCGCAGCCTCGATGTGGATTACCGCACCTTCCTGCCGGCCGCCATCGAGGACGCCAATCACAATATCCAGGAGGCGCGCTACAACGCGTTCGGCGAACCGCTGATTACCAGTTTCCATGGCACGGAACTGGGAGAGCCGGTGGGCTTCGATCCGCTGGAGACCTATGTGCCTGCGCCTGACCGTGACCCTGCCATCGCCATCGCCGATCCGCACAAAGCCATCGGCAATTTTGCCAGTGCCGGGTTCTCCGATACGTTCAGCTGGATGGGCCGTCTCTCACGAACCGCGCCACCCTCCCCGGCATGGTTCGAATGGGCCAGGGCTGAAGGATTTGTATTGCCTGGCGGGCACCTCTGCGACAGGGCCCGGCAACATATTGCCGCCCTGGAAAAACCCGACCCGAACGAGACGATTCTCAAACAACAAATCGACGCGGCACAACGTGAACCGGTTTACGCCGTTGCCATGCTGGCCGACCGCTATCCCGACGATGTTGAAAAGATGCAAGTGCGGGTCAGCATCACCTGTTTGGACGGCTTTGGCCGGACCCTGCAAACCAAACAGGAAGTCGAACCTGGCCTGGCCTGGCTGACCCATGAAAACGGTGAACTGATCCTCAAGCCTGACGGCACGCCAGAGCAAGCCCAGGTGTCGAGACGGTGGCGCGTCAACGAACCGGTGGAGTACAACAACAAAGACAAAAAAGTGCGGATCTACCGGCCCTACTTCGCCGACCAGCCGCGCTACATCAATGACCGGTCAATGCGCGAACATGCCTATCACGACCAGCAATTCTACGACGCGGCGGGGCGCCCGACCGAAACCGTGCTGGCCAAGAAAATGCTGCAAGGCAACCCGGCGACATTGAAGCCCTTGCGCCGGGAAATCTGGTACTGGATCTGGTGCACGGTGGCCTTCGATGAGAACGACCTGTTTGAACCGCCACCGGAACAACGGCGTGGCAACTGGTGGTCATGAAGATCGGCATTGATTCATCTTCCCCGCGCCTGACAGCCATCGACAGCCGCGGCTTGCCCGTGCGGCAGATTGCTTACTGGCGCCAGGCGGCTGAAACCGAGGCGCGCATCACGCTTCAACAGCATGACGCCGCCGGGTGGTGCGTCAGCCTGATGGGCGAAGCGAATCTGCTCGCGATGGCGTCAGCACAGCCAGCATCTTCGTTGGCGGCCCCAGCGCTTTCGCGAGCAGGCTCTCGCCCACAGGTTTAGGCGGCTGGTTCGACCTTATCCAGCGCGCTGTTCACCGCCAGTTCGCCGAGCATGACGATCTGTGCAATCCCCAGCAACGTCTTGCGGTGCGTGCCTTCGAGCAACGCGGCGAAGTCACCGAGCATGACGCTGGCCGAGGACAGGGACTCGCTGGCGTTGGCCAGCAGGGATTCGGTGTCGGCGGTGGGGTTGACCAGGAACATCTGGTTCTGGACATAGGGCGTGGCCATGATGGCGGCCGTGGGTTTGAGGTAAAAGTCGAGGGCGCGGTCGGCGGCTTCGTGGAGTTTGCGGGTGTCTTCGCCCGCGTAGGGGGACGTTGTATTGGCGTCCGCAGGAACGGTTGTTGCCGGGGGGTTGGGTGTTGGCTTTTTCATGTTGTTTCTCCTTCTGAACGTTGAAGCTGATCCATTCGGTTCCACGCGAAGGGGTGGCAGCTGTACGCAGGTTGGAACCCGGGGAACGGAGAAACCCGGCAGACTCGAAAGTCTCCCGCGTACAGCCGCCATAACAGACTGCACACCATGAAGGTGGGCAAGCATACGTCATGAAAGACGCTTTGGCGTTGATACGTTCTCCGGGGTTCCAATCCCGATCGCTGATTTGGCAGCGACGTTCACAGCCTAGAGAGCCGACGTCCGACGGACAACCTGAAAACATTGTGGGAAGGTTCTGTATTTTCGGAAAACCTTTAAACATCCCGAATCGAAATACTCGCCAGCACCAGGACTGTTGTGAAGGCAATGACTTGGGCGAGGGCATTACCTATTCGTAATGCGTCGCCGCTCTATTGGATCAACGCGAAACCTGTGGGCGCTCGATGGCGGTGATTCTGGCACAACTGAAAACGGCACCTTGCGGTGCCGTTTGCCCTTCACACATCAGCTTTTATTTACGCGCATCTGCCCAGGATTTCAGCAGTTCGTTGTAGCTCACGGTCTCGCCCTTCGGCTTCTCGTTCGCCAGTTTCGGTTTCGGCGCGCCCGGTTGATCGAACCAGTATTGCGCGTCGCGTTCCGGGTTCATTTTCGGTGCGCACGTGGCTTGGGCCTTGGAGCGTTCCAGACGCGACATGATCGCGTCCTGATCCTTGGCCAAACCATCCAGCGCTTGCTGCGGGGTCTTCTCGCCGCTGGCCGCTTCGGCGATGTGGCTCCACCACAATTGCGCCAGACGCGGATAGTCCGGCACGTTGGTCCCGGTCGGGGTCCATTGCACGCGGGCCGGGCTGCGGTAGAACTCGACCAGACCACCGAGTTTCGGCGCCAGATCGGTCATCGCTTGCGAGTTGATGTCCGACTCACGAATCGGCGTCAAACCGACGATGGTTTTCTTCAGCGATACGGTTTTCGAAGTCACGAACTGCGCGTACAACCACGCCGCGAGTTTCTGTTTCTCCGGCGTGGATTTCATGAACGTCCACGAACCCACGTCCTGATAACCAAGCTTCATGCCCTCCTCCCAATACGGCCCGCGCGGCGACGGCGCCATCCGCCATTTCGGCGTGCCGTCGTCGTTGACCACCGGCAGACCCGGTTTGGTCATGTCGGCGGTGAAGGCGGTGTACCAGAAAATCTGCTGAGCGATGTTGCCTTGCGACGGCACCGGGCCGGACTCGGAGAACGTCATGCCCGCTGCTTCCGGAGGCGCGTACGCCTTGAGCCAATCGACGTATTTGGTCGTGGCAAACACTGCCGCCGGGCCGTTGGTGTCGCCGCCTCGGGTCACGCTGGAACCCACCGGGTGGCAATCCTCGACACGAATGCCCCACTCGTCCACCGGCAAACCGTTAGGCAAGCCCTTGTCGCCGCCGCCCGCCATGGAGAACCAGGCATCGGTGAAGCGCCAGCCCAGCGACGGGTCTTTCTTGCCGTAGTCCATGTGCCCGTAAACACGTTTGCCGTCGATTTCCTTGACGTCTTCGCTGAAGAATTTGGCGATGTCTTCATAGGCTGACCAGTTCACCGGTACGCCCAATTCGTAGCCGTACTTTTCCTTGAACTTGGCTTTCAGGTCCGCGCGTTCAAACCAGTCAGCGCGGAACCAGTACAGGTTGGCGAACTGCTGGTCGGGCAGTTGATAAATCTTGCCGTCCGGCGCCGTGGTGAACGAAATGCCGATGAAGTCCTTGATGTCGAGGGTCGGCGAGGTGAAGTTCTTGCCTTCGTTGGCCATCAGGTCGGTGATCGATTCGGTCTTGCCGTAACGAAAGTGCGTGCCGATCAGGTCCGAGTCATTGACCCAGCCGTCGTAGATATTCTTGTCGGACTGCATCACCGTCTGCATTTTTTCCACCACGTCGCCTTCTTGCAGCAAGTCGTGGGTGAGCTTGATCCCGGTGATTTCGCTGAAGGCCTTGGCCAGCACCTTGGACTCGTATTCATGGGTGGTCAGGGTTTCCGAAACCACCTTGATTTCCATCCCGCGAAACGGCTCTGCAGCCTTGATGAACCACTTCAACTCTTCGAGTTGCTGATCGGCCGTCAGGGTCGACGGTTTGAATTCGCTGCCGATCCACTTTTTCGCAGCGTCCTCGTAGGCATCGGCCCAGGCAGACGCGCTCAAACCGCTGAGTGCCAGCATGGCTGCCAATGAAATGCTATGTCGCAGCTTATTGTTTTTGTCGAACATAGAGACCTCCTGTTTAGGATTTCGGAGCACGGTTGTCGAGCGACTCGACTAGCCCCAACGCATCACAGCCAACAGCCACACCAGGGACAACGCGGACGCGACCCAGATGCTCCAGTCGGTGGCGCCGATGACCAGCAAATGCAGGTAGGCGCTGCCGAGAAGACCGATAAACAAGCGATCGCCACGGGTGGTGGCAATCGGCAGAAAACCTCGCCGCAGGACGCTCGGCGAACGCAGCTCCCACGTCGTCATGCCCACCAGGAGCAAGTCTATGACAATGAAGAATGCCGCTGTGGGGGTGGTCCAACTCATCCATTCCATCATCAGCTCCTCAGACCCGGCCGAGGGCAAAGCCCTTGGCCACATGGTTGCGAACAAACCAGATCACCAGCATGCCCGGCAAAATGGTCAACACCCCCGCCGCCGCCAGCACGCCCCAATCGATCCCCGAGGCCGAGACCGTGCGTGTCATCACCGCCGCAATCGGCTTGGCGTTTACCGAGGTCAACGTGCGCGCCAGCAACAGCTCGACCCAGGAAAACATGAAGCAGAAAAACGCCGTGACGCCGATGCCGGAACCGATCAACGGGATGAAAATCTTCACGAAGAACTTGGGGAAACTGTAGCCGTCAATGTAGGCGGTTTCGTCGATTTCCTTCGGCACGCCGGACATGAAGCCTTCGAGAATCCACACCGCCAGTGGCACGTTAAACAGGCAGTGCGCCAAGGCCACGGCAATGTGCGTGTCGAACAGACCAATCGACGAATAGAGCTGGAAGAACGGCAACAGGAACACCGCCGGCGGCGCCATGCGGTTGGTCAGCAGCCAGAAGAACAGGTGCTTGTCGCCCAGAAAGCGGTAGCGTGAAAACGCATACGCCGCCGGCAGTGCCACGCTCAGGGAAATCACCGTGTTCAGGCTCACGTAGTACAGCGAGTTGATGTACCCGCTGTACCAACTCGGATCGGTGAAGATCACCTTGTAGTTCGCCAGCGTGAAGTCCTGTGGGAAAAGTGTCAGACCGCCGAGGATTTCGGTGTTGCTCTTGAACGACATGTTCAGCAGCCAGTAGATCGGCACCAGCAGGAACAGGATGTAGACCAGCAACGGGATCAGCTTTCTTTTGCTCATGGCCGGGCCTCAGCGGTTGGCGTCGGAGTGCGTCATGGCGGTGTAGAACAGCCAGGACACCAACAAGATGATCAGGAAGTACACCAGCGAGAAAGCCGCTGCCGGACCCAGGTCGAATTGGCCTACGGCCATTTGGGTCAGCGTCTGACTCAAGAAGGTCGTGGCGTTACCCGGCCCGCCCCCGGTGAGCACAAACGGCTCGGTGTAGATCATGAAACTGTCCATGAAACGCAGCATCACCGCGATCAACAGCACGCTCTTGAGCTTGGGCAACTGAATGTGCCGAAACACCGCCCAGGCTGACGCCCGATCGATGCGCGCCGCTTGGTAATACACATCGGGAATGGCGCGCAATCCGGAGAAACACAGCAGCGCCACCAGCGAGGTCCAGTGCCAGACGTCCATCACCAGCACCGTCACCCAGGCGTCCATGGTGTTGGCCGCATAGTTGTAGCTGATGCCCATCGCGTTGAGACTCGACCCGAGCAAGCCGATGTCGGCGCGGCCGAAAATCTGCCAGATCGTGCCCACCACGTTCCACGGGATCAGCAGCGGAATCGCCAGAATAATCAGCACCAGCGACGACCAGCGGCCCTTGGTCGGCATGGTCAGGGCAATCCCAATGCCCAGCGGGATTTCAATCAGCAACACGCACGCCGAATAGATGAACTGGCGCAGCAGCGAATCATGCAGACGCGGATCCAGCAGCACCTGCCGATACCACTCAGTGCCGACGAAGTAGCGGCTGGATTGGTCGAAGATGTCCTGCACCGAGTAGTTGACCACGGTCATCATCGGGACGACCGCACTGAACGCCACCAGCAAAAACACCGGCAACACCAGCCACCAGGCCTTGTTGTTCTGCACCTTGTTCATGGCTGCACCTCATTGTCTTCAGTGGCTGGCAGCAGGAATTCGTCGGCATAGACCATCAGCCACTGCGCCGGAAAACTGATGTACGCCGTGCCCTGCGGCACCGGTTTGTCTTCCGCCAGGCGCACTTTCAGCGCCACGCCGTCGAGATCGAGGGTCATGATCTTGTAGGTGCCGAGGTCTTCGACGTGTACGACGTGTGCCTGCATCGCGTCGTCAAACGGCTCATCCCAGACATGAATGAACTCGGGACGGATACCGACCTTCAGATTTTTCCACTGACCGTGTTCGATATGACGCTGCAAGGCGTCAGACAGCGGCAGGTGCGTCGAGCCGAAACCGACCCCGCCCGGTTGCGGCTGCACGTCGATCAGATTCATGCCGGGGCTGCCGATGAAGTAGCCGACAAAGGTGTGGCTCGGCCGCTCGAACAACTCCCGTGGCGTACCGAACTGGACGATCTGGCCGCCGTACATCACCGCGATCTTGTCGGCGAAGGTCGAGGCTTCGAGTTGATCGTGGGTGACATAAACCATGGTGATGTTGAATTGCTCGTGGATCTGCTTGAGCTTGCGCCGCAGTTTCCACTTCAGGTGCGGGTCGATCACTGTCAGCGGTTCATCAAAGAGGATCGCCGACACGTCGTCGCGCACCAGGCCCCGGCCCATGGAGACTTTCTGTTTCTCGTCGGCGGTGAGGTTGCGCGCCTTTTTGCTCAGCAACTCTTGCAGATCGAGGACTTCGGCAATTTCCTGCACCTTGCTGTGCACTTTCGCCTCGGCCATGCCCTGATTACGCAGGGGAAACGCCAGGTTGTCGAACACGGTCATGGTGTCGTAGACCACCGGAAACTGGAAAACCTGAGCGATGTTGCGCTTCTCGGGGGTCAGGTCGTTGACCGCTTTGCCGTCGAATAACACATGCCCTTGCGAGGGGCTGAGCAAGCCGGAAATGATGTTGAGCAACGTCGATTTGCCGCAACCGGACGGGCCGAGCAGCGCATAGGCGCCGCCCTGCTCCCAAACGTGATCCATCTCGCGGATCGCATAATCCTCCGCACCGCCGGGGGTTTTGCTGTAGCTGTGGGCGAGGTGTTGCAAACGGATTTCGGCCATCAGGCAACCCTCGCGACACGCAGGCTAGGTGCTTGCACCAAGCGGCCCTGCGCATCGAAAACAAACAGTTTGTGGGTCGGGATATAAATGCGGATCGGCTCGTCGACGTCGTATTCGTGAACGCCGGACAGGTGCAGCACCAACAGGAAATGCTCGTTGCGCACATGCAGGAAGGTTTCCGAACCGCTGATCTCGGCGACTTCCACCGTCACGGCCAATTCCAGATCGTCATCGTTGCTCGGCACCAGCGAGATGTGGCTGGGGCGCACGCCGAAGCGGAACTCACCCTCGCCCACCGGACGCAGATCAACGTTCAACGGGAAGTGTACGAAGTTGGCAAAACTCACTTCGTTACCGGCGATGCGCCCCGGCATCAGATTGATCGGCGGCTCGGAGAACAACTCGGCAGCCAGCACGGTTTGCGGCTGGTGATACACCGAGGTCGACGGGCCGCTCTGGATCACTCGCCCCTCGTGAAGAATCGTCGTGGTGCCGCCCAGCGCCAGCGCTTCGTTAGGCTCGGTGGTGGCGTAAATGGCGATGGTGTGGCGCAGCTTGAACAACTCGCGCATTTCCTGACGCAGTTCTTCGCGCAGTTTGTAGTCGAGGTTGACCAGCGGCTCGTCGAACAGGATCAGTTCGGCATCCTTGACCAGCGCCCGGGCCATGGCGGTGCGTTGCTGCTGCCCCCCGGAAAGCTCCAACGGATAGCGCTGCAGAAACTTCTCGATGCGCAGCATCTTCGCGGTTTCCTGCACCTTGCTGTGGATGATCTCTTTCGACACACCGGACTGACGCAGCGGCGAGGCGATGTTCTCGAACACCGTCATGGTCGGGTAGTTGATGAACTGCTGATAGACCATCGACACATTGCGCAGACGTACCGGGCGTTGGGTGACATCGACGCCGTTCATCAGGATTCGGCCGCTGTCGGGCTTGTCCAGACCGGCCATCAAGCGCATTAGACTGGTTTTGCCGGACAGCGTGCGACCGAGCAAAACGTTGAAGGATCCGGGTTCGAATTTCAGGCACGCATCGTCGATCCAGCTCTGGCCCTCGACGGTGCGGCAGACGTGCTCCAGGGTGAGTGACATGGCTCGGCCTTTTTATTATTGGAGTCAAGCGACCTGTGCAGTAGAGCGACATTCGTGCCAGAAATGGCAAGTTGTTGATTTGTTGTGAAAATCGTTGAAACCGCCGGGAAACGGCGTTCATTGCTGAACACATTTGAACAGTTGCGCGATTGACAATGAACAATAGTGAACAACACTCTATGGATGCTTTTTGCCCGATCTCATGACCGCTGAAGATCCAAATGTGGGAGCGGGCTTGCTCCGGGCGGCGATCCGACGAATGCGGTGTGTCATTCAACTGATTCATTGACTGATCCACCGCATTCGCGAGCAAGCCCGCTCCCACAGTTGATCTGTGTTGTGTTCAAGAGATGGGTTCATAACAACAATAAAAATCGCTGCATCAGAGGCTGACTGCCATGGCCGCACCTGCCCCGCCGCTGTCCCACGACGCGATCATCCAGAGTTCCTGGCAACGCTGCCGCGCGTTCGGTCTCGATCATCAAAGTACTCCAGCCTTCGATCAACTCCCCGCCGCAGGCATTGCGCACCTGCTCGACAGTCAGCACTCGCTGGTGCAGACCACCCATCAGGAAGTGTTGCCCTACTACGAGAACATCCTGAGCAATTCCAATTGCCTGATCATGCTCGCCGACAACCAGGGCCAGGTGCTGACGTCGTGGGGCACGCAACGGTTTATCGCGCCGAATCTGGCCCGGGGCTTTCAGGCCGGGGCGAGCTGGATGGAACGCTGCAGCGGCACCAACGCAATCGGTACGGCGCTGGCCTGCGAGCAAGCGGTACACATCGAACACGATGAACATTTTCTGAAAGCCAACCGCTTCATGACCGGTTCCGCTGCGCCGATTTTCGACGCTGAGCGCAAGGTGATCGCGGTGCTTGATGTGTCCAGCGACAGCTATCTGCCGCCCTCACACACCTTGGGCATGGTCAAAATGATGAGCCAGACCGTGGAAAACCGGCTGATCCTCAACCTGTTCCACGGCCAGCACTTTCAACTGACCTTCAACACCGGGTTGAACAACCTCGACAGTCAGTGGGCAGGGTTGTTGATTTTCGATGAGAGCGGTCAGGTACTGTCGGCCAATCGCCGGGCCGACAATCTATTGGGTGTGCGCTTGTCGCGGGTCAGCGTTGAGAGCCTGTTCAAGGTGTCGCTGCTTGAGTTGATCAATCAGCCGGACGGCTTGCCGTTTGCCTTGCAGACCTGCGGGAGTAACCGTTTTCAGTGTTTGTTGAAGCGGCCGAAACAGGCGCTCATTGAGGCGCGAGTGTTTACGTCTGACCCCAAAGCCGCCGCGCCAACCGCGATCAGCCTCAACACACTCCACTTCGGCGACAGTCGCGTGGAAAAAGCCGTGCGCCAGGCCGAGCGTTTGCTGGAAAAAGACATCCCGCTGCTGATCCACGGCGAAACCGGCGTTGGCAAAGAGGTGTTCGTCAAAGCCTTGCACCAGGCCAGTTCCCGCAGCAAACAGGCATTCATCGCCGTCAACTGCGCGGCGATCCCCGCCGAACTGGTCGAATCGGAATTGTTCGGCTACGAGAAAGGCGCATTCACCGGCGCCAACCAGAAAGGCAGCATCGGCCTGATCCGCAAGGCTGACAAAGGCACGCTGTTCCTCGATGAAATCGGCGACATGCCGTTGCCGACCCAAGCGCGGTTGCTGCGGGTGTTGCAGGAGCGCTGCGTGCAACCGGTGGGCAGCAGTGAGTTGTTCCCGGTGGATCTGCGGATCATCTCGGCGACCAACCGCTCGCTACGGGAGCAGGTGCAACTGGGGCGGTTTCGCGAGGATTTGTATTACCGCATCGGCGGGCTGACCCTGGAGTTGCCGCCATTGAGAGAGCGCAGTGACAAAGAGGCGTTATTCAAACGACTGTGGGAACAGCATCGTGAACCGACGCAATGGGCGGGGCTGAGCCGCGAAGTGTTGGAACTGTTCGATAAGCATCCGTGGCCAGGCAATCTGCGTCAGGTCAGCAGCGTGATGCAGGTGGCGCTGGCCATGGCTGAAGAGCAACCCGTGCGGCCGGAGCATTTGCCGGATGATTTTTTTGTCGATCTGGAAATGGAGCCGGTTGAGCGCGCGCAGCCGCTGGGGCTGGATTTGAATGATGTTGAAGCGTTGAATCGGGAGTTGAAGGCGGCTGGGGGGAATATTTCGCACTTGGCGCGGCGGCTGGGTGTGAGCCGCAACACTCTTTACAAGCGGTTGCGTCAGGCTGAATGACAAGATGTCTGGGCGGGTCTGATCGCTGGCAAGCCTGCGATGACTTCAGCCCTGTCCCTGTAGATTCCTGAGATAACCCAAAAACAAAAACCCGCACAAGGCGGGTTTTGTTTTTAGCGGATCAGCCAATCAGTCAGCCAAACGCCAGGTCGTGCCACCCTTGCCGTCTTCCAGCACCACGCCCATGGCGGTGAGCTGATCGCGGATGCGGTCGGATTCGGCCCAATCCTTGCCCGCCCGTGCCGCCAGACGCGCCGCAATCAGCGCGTCGACTTCAGCCGCATCAACTCGCCCTTCGGCGCCCGCCTGCAGGAAGTCATCGGCCTCAAGCTGCAACACACCCAACACGCTGGCCAGTTCTTTCAGACGCGCCGCCAGACCGGCCGCCGCATTGAGATCGCTCTCACGCAGACGGTTGATCTCGCGAACCATCTCGAACAGCACCGCGCAGGCTTCCGGCGTGCCGAAGTCGTCGTTCATCACGGTGGTGAAACGTTCGACGAACGCTTCGCCGCCGGCCGGTGCCACGTTCGGCAGGCCTTTCAACGCGTGGTAGAAACGCTCGAGTGCACCTTTGGCGTCCTTGAGGTTGTCTTCCGAGTAGTTGATCGCGCTGCGGTAGTGGCTCGACACCAGCAAGTAACGCACGACTTCCGGGTGGTACTTTTCCAGCACGTCGCGAATGGTGAAGAAGTTGTTCAACGACTTGGACATCTTCTCGCCATTGATGCGAATCATGCCGCAATGCATCCACGCGTTGGCGTAGGTCTTGCCGGTGGCCGCTTCGCTCTGGGCGATTTCGTTTTCGTGGTGCGGGAACTCAAGGTCGCTGCCGCCGCCATGAATGTCGAAAGTCTCGCCGAGGCAGCAGGTGGACATCACCGAGCATTCGATGTGCCAGCCCGGACGCCCGGCGCCCCACGGCGATTCCCAGCTTGGCTCGCCCGGCTTGGTGGCTTTCCACAGTACGAAGTCCAACGGATCCTGCTTGGCTTCGTCGACTTCGATCCGCGCGCCGATGCGCAGGTCTTCGATCTTCTTGCGCGACAGTTTGCCGTAGCCCATGAACTTGGCGACGCGGTAGTACACGTCGCCATTGCCCGGGGCGTAGGCGTAACCCTTGTCGATCAGCGTCTGGATCATGCTCAGCATGCCCGGAATATGGTCGGTGGCACGCGGTTCCATGTCCGGCTTGAGGATGTTGAGGCGCGCCTCGTCCTCGTGCATCGCCGTGATCATGCGCTCGGTCAGTGCGTCGTACGGCTCGCCGTTTTCGCGGGCGCGATTGATGATCTTGTCTTCAATATCGGTGATGTTGCGCACGTAGGTCAGGTTGTAACCGCTGAACCGCAACCAGCGGGTCACCAGGTCGAACGCAACCATGCTGCGGCCGTGGCCAATGTGGCAGTAGTCGTACACGGTCATCCCGCAGACGTACATGCGCACATTATTGCCATCGAGCGGCTTGAAGACTTCTTTGCTCTTGGTGAGCGTGTTGTAAATCGTCAGCACTTTTAATTTCCTTGACGCTAAATCACTGGCCCCACGAATCACGCAGGGTCACGGTACGGTTGAATACCGGCTGACCTGGTTTCGAGTCCTTGATATCCGCAACGAAGTAGCCTTCGCGCTCGAACTGGAAACGGTCTTCCGGCTGTGCATTGCCAAGCGATGGCTCAGCACGACAACCGGTCAGCACTTGCAGTGAGTCAGGGTTGATGTTGTCGAGGAAACTGGCGCTGTCTTCGGCCTTCTCCGGGTTCGGAGAACGGAACAGGCGATCGTACAGACGCACTTCGCACTCGATGCTGGCGGCAGCCGGCACCCAGTGGACCACGCCTTTGACCTTGCGGCCTTCAGGGTTCTTGCCGAGGGTGTCCGGGTCGTACGAGCAACGCAGTTCGACGATGTTGCCGTCGGCGTCCTTGATCGCTTCGTCGGCACGGATCACGTAGCTGCCGCGCAGACGTACTTCGCCGTTCGGCTCCAGGCGCTTGTAGCCCTTTGGCGGTTCTTCCATGTAGTCATCGCGGTCGATGTAGATTTCACGGGCGAACGGCAGCTTGCGCACGCCAAGTTCTTCTTTCTGCGGATGACGCGGCAGTTCGAGGTTCTCGACCTGGTCTTGCGGGTAGTTAGTGATCACGACTTTCAACGGACGCAGCACGCACATGGCGCGCGGGGCGTTCGCGTCCAGGTCCTGGCGGATGCTGAATTCGAGCATGCCGAAGTCGACCACGCCGTCGGAGCGATTGGTGCCGATCATGTCGCAGAAGTTGCGGATCGACGCCGGCGTGTAGCCACGGCGGCGGAAACCCGACAGCGTCGACATGCGCGGATCGTCCCAGCCATTGACGTGCTTTTCATCGACCAGTTGCTTGAGCTTGCGCTTGCTGGTGATGGTGTAGTTGAGGTTCAGACGGCTGAACTCGTACTGACGCGGGTGCGCCGGCACTGGCAAGGCGTCGAGGAACCACTCGTACAGCGGACGATGGCTTTCGAATTCCAGGGTGCAGATCGAGTGGGTGATGCCTTCGATGGCGTCCGACTGACCGTGGGTGAAGTCGTAGTTCGGGTAGATGCACCACTTGTCACCGGTCTGGTGGTGATGGGCGTGGCGGATGCGGTACATGATCGGGTCGCGCAGGTTCATGTTCGGCGAGGCCATGTCGATCTTCGCGCGCAGCACGCGGGCGCCGTCCGGGAACTCACCGGCGCGCATACGGGCGAACCAGTCGAGGTTCTCTTCCACCGAACGGTCGCGGAACGGGCTGTTCTTGCCCGGCTCGGTCAGGCTGCCACGGTATTCCTTGGCCTGCTCAGGGGTCAGGTCGTCGACGTAAGCCTTGCCGGCCTTGATCAGCTCCACCGCCCAGTCGTGCAACTGGTCGAAATACTGCGAGGCGTAGCGCACTTCGCCGGACCATTCGAAGCCCAGCCATTTGACGTCGCTTTCGATCGCGTCGATGTATTCCTGATCTTCCTTGGCCGGGTTGGTGTCGTCGAAACGCAGGTGCGTGACGCCGCCGAACTCCTGGGCCAGGCCGAAGTTCACGCAGATCGACTTGGCGTGGCCGATGTGCAGGTAGCCATTGGGCTCAGGCGGGAAACGGGTGACGATCTGGGTGTGCTTGCCCGAGTCCAGGTCTGCCTGGATGATCGGCCGCAGGAAATTGACCGGCACGGCAGGGCCGGACTTGGCATTCGAGGTAGGGTCGACAGTGGGCTTGCTCATAGGATCCTTGACTTACATGTGCGCGGCCGCAGAGAGGGGCCAGACAAAACAAAGCCGCTATCATAGCCGATGCTGTCAAGGGGCTGACAGAGCAGGCCTTATAAAGGCGTGCATTTAATCGCCGGGATTTGAAAAACAGCCTCGAAATTCGCGCCTGTCACGCTAAACTGCGCACCTTGGCCGACGCTGGCTGAACCGGTTGCGGGGCGCAATGTCCCAAAACCACGAATTCCTATCAAGAGTAGCGATCATGACTCAAGTCAAACTGACAACAAACCATGGCGACATCGTCATCGAACTGAACGCTGAAAAGGCGCCGATCACCGTCGCCAACTTCATCGAGTACGTTAACGCCGGTCACTACGAAAACACCGTTTTCCACCGTGTCATCGGTAACTTCATGATCCAGGGCGGCGGTTTCGAGCCAGGCATGAAAGAAAAGAAAGACAAGCGTCCAAGCATCCAGAACGAAGCCGACAACGGTCTTTCCAACGACAAATACACCGTTGCCATGGCGCGCACCATGGAGCCGCATTCGGCTTCCGCGCAGTTCTTCATCAACGTGGCCGACAACACCTTCCTGAACCACAGTGGCAAGAACGTTCAGGGCTGGGGCTACGCCGTGTTCGGCAAAGTGACCGCCGGTACTGAAGTTGTCGACAAGATCAAAGGTGTTTCGACCACTTCCAAGGCCGGCCACCAAGACGTACCAGCAGACGACGTGATCATCGAGAAAGCCGAGATCATCGAAGCGTGATACTGCTGATTTCAGACTTGCATCTGGAAGAGGAGCGCCCGGACATTACCCGGGCGTTTCTGAATTTGCTCGCCGGACGCGCCCGCTCGGCGAGTGCGTTGTACATTCTGGGCGACTTCTTCGAGGCGTGGATTGGCGACGATGCCATGACGCCCTTCCAGCGTTCCATCTGCCTGGCCCTGCGCGAATTGAGCGACAGCGGCACGGCCATATTTCTGATGCACGGCAATCGCGACTTCCTGCTCGGCAAGGCCTTCTGCAAACAGGCCGGCTGCACGTTGTTGAAGGACCCGAGTGTCGTGCCGTTTTACGGCGAGCCGGTGCTATTGATGCACGGCGACAGCCTCTGCACCCGCGACGTCGGCTATATGAAGCTGCGTCGTTACCTGCGTAACCCGATCACCCTGTTCATCTTGCGCCACCTGCCGCTGAGCACCCGTCACAAACTGGCGCGCAAACTGCGCAGCGAAAGCCGGGCGCAGACGCGGATGAAGGCCAATGACATTGTCGATGTCACGCCGCAAGAGATTCCGCGGATCATGCAGGCGTTTGGCGTGAAGACGTTGATCCACGGGCACACCCATCGACCGGCGATTCACAAGCTGCAGCTGGGAGAGCAGGCGGCAAAGCGGATAGTGCTGGGGGACTGGGATCGTCAAGGTTGGGCGTTGCAGGTGGATGAGAACGGGTATGTGTTGGCGCCGTTTGATTTTGCGCCGCCGCCGGCACTGCCCGCTCCCGCCCCCTAAAGCTCAAACACTAAACCAATGTGGGAGCGGGCTTGCTCGCGAAGGCGGTGGTTCAGTCGACATCTCTACTGAATGACACACCGCTTTCGCGAGCAAGCCCGCTCCCACATTTTTGACCGCGTTTTACTTAGTGACCGCTGGCTGCTGGGCCTGCTTTGGCAGCAAACGGCGGCTTCGCCAGCCACACAATCAGAATCAACCCCATAAACCCCCACCCGAGCAGCGTGAAGTAATCCACGGTGGAGAGCATGTACGCCTGGCTGGTCAACACATGATCGAGTTGCGCATACGCCGGATTGCTCGCCCCGCCCAACTGATTCAACGCCTCCCGCGTCGCGGGCTCATAGGTGCTGATGCTTTCACTCATGTACGCATGGTGCTGATCGGCCCGGCGAATCCAGATCCAGGTGGTCAGCGACGCCGCGAAGCTACCGCCCAACGTCCGCAAGAATGTCGCAAGGCCCGCGCCGTCGGCGATCTGGCTCGGCGGCAAGTCCGACATCAGAATGCTCAGGGTCGGCATGAAGAACAGCGCCACGCCAATCCCCATGAACAGTTGCACCAGAGCGATGTGCTGGAAATCCACCTCGTTGGTAAACCCGGCGCGCATGAAGCAGCTCAGGCCAATCGCCAGAAACGCCAGCCCGGCCAGTAAACGCAGGTCGAATTTGTGTGCGTACTTGCCGACAAACGGCGACAGCAGCACCGGCAGAATCCCGATCGGCGCCACGGCCAGACCGGCCCAGGTCGCGGTGTAGCCCATCTGGGTTTGCAGCCATTGCGGCAGGATCAGGTTGATGCCGAAGAACCCGGCGTAACCCAGCACCAGCACCAGCGTGCCGATGCGAAAGTTGCGGTACGCGAACAACCGCAGATTGACCACCGGATGCTGGTCAGTCATTTCCCAGATGATGAACACCGCCAGCGCGATCACTGAAATCGCCGCGCCGATGATGATGAAGTTCGACTCGAACCAGTCCAGGTCATTGCCCTTGTCGAGGATCACCTGCAACGCCCCCACGCCAATGATCAGCGAGATCAGCCCAACGTAGTCCATCGGTTGACGGCTGGTTTCCACCGGGCGCTTGGCCAATTGCGAGCGCACGACCATCACCGCAAAGATCCCGATCGGCACGTTGATGAAGAAGATCCACGGCCAACTGTAACTGTCGGTGATCCAGCCACCGAGAATGGGGCCTGCTATCGGTGCAACCACCGTGACCATCGCCAAGAGTGCCAATGCCATGCCTCGCCTCGCGGGCGGATACACGGCGATCAACAGGGTTTGCGTCATCGGATACAGTGGCCCGGCAACAAGTCCCTGCAACACGCGAAAACCGATCAGCTCGGGCATCGACGTAGAAATACCGCAGAGAAACGAGGCCAGCACAAACAGAATGGTGGCCCATAGAAACAGCTTCACCTCGCCGAAACGCCGGCTCAACCATCCGGTCAGCGGCAGCGCAATGGCGTTGCTCACGGCAAACGAGGTGATCACCCAAGTGCCCTGCTCCGAACTCACCCCCAGGTTGCCGGAAATCGTCGGCAACGCCACGTTGGCGATGGTGGTGTCGAGCACTTGCATGAAAGTCGCCAGCGACAGGCCGATGGTGCTGAGCAACAGGCTGGGCGGCGTAAAAGAGGCGTTATTGCTCATCGCGAATCCTTTGGAACCTGAATAGCGTTGCCCCCGCCCTTGAGGGAGCGGGCGTGCTCGCGAAGGCGGC
This sequence comes from Pseudomonas sp. NPDC087615, assembly GCF_044743445.1. Classification (NCBI taxonomy): domain Bacteria; kingdom Pseudomonadati; phylum Pseudomonadota; class Gammaproteobacteria; order Pseudomonadales; family Pseudomonadaceae; genus Pseudomonas; species Pseudomonas sp. NPDC087615. The sequence continues at coordinate 36,317 of NZ_JBIUWM010000026.1, forward strand.
CTGTCAGACAAATCAATGTTGAATGACACACCGCTTTCGCGAGCACGCCCGCTCCCACAGGGTCAGTGGTGGATCAGCGTTGCGCGGTTTTGCTGACCGCAGCGCTGTTGTCGTGGATCAGTTGCGCGATCATTGCGTCGGCTTCGGCCAGTTGACGGTCGTAGACGTTGGTGCTGAAAGACGCTTTTTGCGGCGATTGTTGAGCCAGTACCGGGCCGCTCTGGTCATGCAGATTGACCTGGACAGTGGTCGACAGACCGACGCGCAGCGGGTGCTTGGCCAGCTCTTCGGCGTTGATGTGAATGCGTACCGGCACACGCTGAACAATCTTGATCCAGTTACCGGTGGCGTTCTGCGCAGGCAACAGGGCAAACGCGCTACCGGTGCCAGCACCGAGGCTGTCGACGGTGCCGCTGTATTTCACATCGCTGCCGTAGATGTCGGATTCGATATCCACTGGCTGACCGATGCGCATGTCGCTCAGTTGGGTTTCCTTGAAGTTGGCGTCGATCCACAGTTGATCCAGTGGAATCACCGCCATCAGCGCGGTGCCCGGTTGCACGCGTTGGCCGAGTTGCACGGTGCGCTTGGCAACGTAACCGGTGACCGGCGCGATCAACGTGCTGCGGGCGTTGGTCAGGTAGGCCTGACGCAGCTGCGCGGCAGCGGCCATTACGTCTGGGTGCGACGACACCACGGTGTCATCGACCAGCGCACTGGAGGTTTTCAGTTGCTGTTTGGCATTGGCCAAGGCGTTTTGCGCCGAGGTCAGATCGTCGCGGGCGTGGGACAGTTCTTCTTTGGAAATCGCCCCGCCAGCGGCGAGATTTTTCCGGCGGTTGTAGTTGTCCTGAGCCTTTTGCACTTCGGCCTGTTGCGCGTTGACCTGGGCTTTCATGCCGTCGACGTTGCTGTACAAGCCGCGCACCTGACGCACGGTGCGGGCCAGATTGGCCTGGGCACTTTGCAGGCCGACTTCGGCGTCGTTCGGGTCGAAGTTGATCAGCACCTGGCCTTCGTGGACCAGGTCGCCATCATCGGCGCCGATGCTGACCACGGTGCCGGTGACCAGCGGCGTGATTTCAACGACGTTGCCGTTGACGTAGGCGTCGTCGGTACTTTCGTTAAAGCGCCCGATGAATTCGTGATACGCCCAGACGCCGCCACAGGCGACAAGGACGATAACAGCCAGCACCAGCAGCATGACTTTGCGCTTGCGTGGATTGCCGGTGTCCGGGGTGTTGTCTTGAGCTTGGGTGTTTTGGGCAGTGGCCATGACAAATACCTTGAATTAGTTGTGCGGCGTGGCTGGGGTGGCGTTGGCTGCGGTCAGGGTTTCACCCTGGAAGCCGCCGCCCAGCGCTTGCATCAGTTGAATCGACAGGTCGATCTGCTCGGCATTGAGGTTGGCCAACTGACGTTGGGCCTGGAGCAATTGCTGCTCGATACTGAGCACGTCCAGGTAGTTGCCGATGCCGGAACCGTAACGCTGGACCACCGTGTTGTAAGAGTCCCGGGCAATGTCGGTGGCGTGTTGCTGCGCACCGATCTGCCGGCCGATGTCACGCAACTGGTTGATCGTGTCGCTGACATCGCCCAGTGCTTTCACCAGACTTTTGTTGTACTGCGCCACCGCCAAGTCGTAATCGGCGTCACGCGCATCAAGGTTGGCGCGCAGTCGCCCGCCATCGAAGATCGGCACCGAGACAGTCGGCGCAATGCTGAAGAAGCGACTGGCCGAACCGAACATCGCATCACCCAACAGGGATTCGGCACCGGCCGAGGCCGTCAGGTTGAGGTTGGGATAGAACTGGGTTTTCGCCGAATCGATGTCTTTGCTCGCCGCTTCTACACGCCAACGCGCAGCGACCAGATCCGGGCGACGACCGAGCAGTTCCGCCGGCAGCACAGACGGCACAGCCACGGCGCTCGATTGCAGGACTTTCGGGCGAGCGATTTCATTGCCGCGATCCGGGCCTTTGCCGAGCAAAACCGCCAAAGTGATTTTCGCGCTGGTCAGGCGTTTTTCCGCATCGATCAGGCTGGCTTCGGAACTGGCTTCCAGGCTTTGGGTTTGCTGGAACTGGTATTGGCTATCGATCCCGGAACTCAGACGACGCTGGCTCAGGTCAAGCATTTGTTGAGTGCGCTTGAGGTCTTCGCTGGCCAGGTCATAGACGATGTGTGCCTGACCGAGATCGCTGTAGGCCCGAGCCACGTCGGCGGCGAGGGTCAACTGCGCAGCCTGACGGTCGACTTCGGCGGCGCGGGCCTGACCGAGGGCAGCTTCCCAGGCGTCACGCTGACCGCCCCACAAATCGAAGTTGTAATTGAAGCCAGCGCTGATGTTGCGCACGGTGGCGTAGGCATCGCCCTGCCCCCGCGGATCCTGATCCTTGGCCAGGCGCGAACGGCTGATGCCGGCGCTGGCGTCGAGGGTCGGATAGCGCGCGGCATCGGCGGCATACGCGGCGGCGCTGGCCTGATGGGCGCGGGCTTCGGCGATCTGCATGTCTGGGCTATCGTGCAGCGCTTCGCGGATCAGGCCATCGAGTTGCGGATCACCGAGGCTGGTCCACCAGTCGCTTTTCGGCCACGCGGCCGGCGACAGGGTTACGCCGTTGAGGGATTGGCCAGCCTTGAGGCTTTTCGCATCGAGGCTTTGGCCTTGGGTGTCGAGGCCACTGTAGTTGGCGCAACCGGCGAGGATCATCGCCGACAACACCAGCGTCAGGCTGCTGCGCAAGGTTTTACCGCTCATTGTGTTCACCTAACCGCTGGAGGGTGATCGGGTCACCGGCTGCCAGCAGGATTTTCTTGAGGATGTATTCCAGGGTCTTCAACTCGTCCGGAGTGACGGCGCCCGCCAGTTCATTCATCGCATTGGCGCCGATGTGCGGCAGACGATCGGCCAGTTGCTGGCCTTGTTCGGTCAGCTTGAGTTGCACCTGACGGCGATCGCCTTCGCTGCGCTGGCGAGCGAGAAAGCCTTTCTGCTCCAGACGATCGAGCATGCGCGTCATCGAACCGCTGTCCAGCGACAGATGCCGGCAGAGTTCGGCCGGGGTGTCGACGCCGAACTGGGCCATGATGATCAACACCTTGAACTGCGCGGCGGTGATGCCGTGGGGTTCCATGTGGGTGTCGATGATCCGGTCCTTGAGCAGCGCAGCACGGCCAAGCAACAGGCCGAGATGGCAATGTTTGAATTCGTCCGGGGTGAAATGCTTCATGTGCTCACCTAATAACTGCCTAGGCAGTGAATGTATGTCGAGATGTTACTGCCTAGGCAGCGAATGTCAACGTAATAGTTAGGTTGCTTTGTAATTAGTTGACCAGCGGGCTTAGCTTTTTGCGATGAACACACTGACGCCTTCGCGAGCAAACTCGCGCCCACAGAGGATTTCGCGTCGAACGCAGATCCAGTGTGGGAGCGGGCTTGCTCGCGAAGGCAGCGACTCGGTTTAAGAAATGAAAGCGATCCAGAAATCCGGCTTATAGAGAGGCCGATCAGGACTCGTCGGAAGGATGGGCAGGCGCTGGCGGTTGCACCGGATGCACCTCACGCCCCCGCAAGGCCGTCACCGCATAACCACAAGCACGCTTGGTCACCGCGTAAATGCTGTGCCAGCCCGGTGGCGCCGGCTCGATGGCCGCATGCAATGCCCGCGCATAATCGAGCACCAGCCCGGGGGTCCAGGCCATCACCTCGGCGCGCTTGCGCACTTGAGCCGCCACCCAGAACTCGGGGCTGATGATGACTCGGACAAAGTCGAGCATGCTTGAATGCCCCCGATTCATCGCCCCTTCAAGGGCCGCTTCAAGGCTATGGGCGACGGCACTGGAGCAATTACGGCTGGTGAGGTTGTAAGTGCCGTTCTGGCGATATTGCGCCCAGAACGCATTCAGCCGGCGGGCATCGTAGTGGGCAAAACTGACCTGAACCGAAGACGGACACCAGTCAGCCACTTCACCCGCATAGTCCGGCAGAAACCTGCCGGCGACATCATTGTTCGGCGTCGCCCGCAGCAAGCGCACGAAATCCCCCGCTGAACGATCAATGTCGTCCTGCGGGTAATGACTGATGTAGATATCCGGGCCACATTCCAATGCCGCGTGGCCGGCGGAGATCACGCCGTTGATGTCGACCGCCGCGATATAGCGGTTGAGCAGCCGGTTGCGCACCAGGGTGTCATCAACGGTGCCGCTGGGTGTCCAGACGTGGATCACCAGCGCGGCGCTGCATGCCGGCGCACTGACCGAAGCAGGGCTGACCGGCGACTGCCAGTTTTTAAAGCGCAACGCCTGCCGCAAGAGCGCGCAGCCCGAGAGAAAAACGCTCATGCCAATGCAGAACGGCACCGTGCCCTTATAGAGCGTCGGATACGGTTCAAGGATGAACAGCCCAAAGCCGATTTCGAACAACCCCGTCAGCAGGGACACTTGCCAACCGACAAAGCGCACTACCAACGCCGCTGCCAGCCGAAAGCCCCCGTCGAGCAAAAACGCCACACCAAACAGCACTGCCAGAATCAGGCCGGCGGCGTGTTGTCTGTCGACGATCAGCAACCCCAACACCAGAAACGCCAAACCTCGCGCCTTGCGCAGAGCGGCGGCAGTCCCGGTTCGAGGTGCCGGTACAAACAGAATGATCAGGGCTTCGAGCAACAACAGATAGCCGAAGAGATGCAACGGGAAATACAGAACGCCGTCCAGCGCATCAATGAAGATGGCCACACCGGCCGCCCCCCAGACAATGCCCGTCAGCGCCAGCGCAGACCAACGCTTGCGGACAAAATCGCTACCGAGCAAGACCCTACTCAAGCGAACCATATGCACCCCTGTTATCTTCGGGCAGCCTTATACCGCAAAGCGTTCGAGTTGCGGTGAGTCTAATTCATTCTGGAAAAGCCGGATCGCAGTGTCGCGACCCGGCTATGGGCAACGCGACCTAGAAATCGCGCTTGTAGAAGATATCCAGCGAACTCGCGACGCCACTGGCCGCCTCGATATAAACCTTCTTGCTCAGCTTGTAGCGCAAGGCAATGGTGCTGGCCGGTTCAAACACGCCAACGCCGTAGCGCAAACTGAGCTTCTCGGAGATGTTGCCGCTGGCCACCACACTGGTGGTGGTGCCGCTGCCCTGGGTGTCGAGCTGGAAGTCCTGAATCCCCAAGTCCTTGGCCAGGCTGCTGGTCACTCCGGAACTGCCCATCAAGCCAAGGCCCAACGCCGCTTGCGCGAGCATGTTGTTGTCCTCACCGCTGGTGCTCAGCGGACGCCCCAGGACCAGATAGGACAGCGCCTGCTCCTGGCTCATCGCCGGTTCCGAGAAGATCTGCGTGGTCGGTTGCTCAGCACTGCCGCTCAGGCGAATACCGGCGATCACGTCGTCAGTCTGGCGAATCGCTTCGATGTCCAGATACGGCTGATCGATGGGACCTGCAAACAACAGACGCGCACGCCGCACCGTCAGCCGCTGCCCGTAGGCGCGGTATCTGCCGTCGTTGAGCCACAACTCGCCACGCGTGTCCATGTTGTCGCCGATGTGCACACGCCCTTTCAGGTTGGCCGTGAGGCCGAACCCGGCGAAGCTGAGTCTGTCGTCACCGACCACCACGTCGATGTCCATTTTCATGGCCATCGGCGGTTTACCCTCTTCGGTCTGCGCGCCGACAATGATCGTGTCATCGGAGACTTTTACCGTCGATGGCGGCAATTCACGCACGGTGATTTCGCCCTTGGGCACCAGCACCTTGCCGGCAATCTTCAGCTCGTCGCCCGCCATGGAAATCTTCAGGTCCGGCGCCACTTCGAGCTTGGCGTACGGTTCGACGTTGACGGGTAACTGCGTGCCCTTGAGCGCCAGATCGACCATGAGTGCCTGGCCCCAGGCAACGTTGCCATTGAGACTGCCCTGCCCGGTCTTGCCGCTTTTCCAGCCGCCGTCGAGGCGTATCGATTCCCCGGCGATGACCGCTTGCAGTTGCAGATCCTTGAGTTCCATCGGCAACTCGGCACCGGACACTTCGCCTTCACTGAGCTTTACCGTGCCGTTGACCAGCGGCGCCAGCAGCCCACCGGATATCGTGCCGCTGCCGTTGAGGTGGCCGGTGAGTTTCTCGACCATCGGTACAAACGGCCGCGCCACCGACAGATCCAGCCCGGTGAGGCGGAAGGTACCGCTCAGGGGTTTGTTCTTCGGCAAGGGATTGAGCTGCGCCTGCACACTCAATTCACCGAGTTTGCCGCCGACGAAGTTGAGGTCGGTGTCGATGCGCTTCGGCGTGAGTTTGCTGGTGAGCTTGAGGGTCTGGTAGGGGAAATCCAGCCACTGATCCTTTTCACGCACGCGCAAGGTGCCGCCGCTGGCATCGACGCTGATCACACCGTTCGGGCCGCTGGCCGGCAGGTCCAGTTTTAGATCGGCGTTGAGCTTGCCCTGCCACGCGAAGTCCTTGGGCAACCACTGCGCCAGGCTTTCAATCGGGAAGTGCTTGAGGTGGTAGCGCAGCTTCGGATCGGGCATCAGCCGTTGATCCTCACCGCACAGGCTGGCGCTGCCGGACACCCAGCAATGCGCGCCGAAGTTGATTTTGCCGTCGGCCAATCGTTCCAGCCTGGCTGGGGTTTGCAGCTTCCAATCCTGGCCACCGGCCTGAATGTCACCGCTGGCCAGGCGTCCACGCCAGTTGCCCTTGTCCAGATTGCCGTCCAGGCCCAAGGCCAGTTTCAGCTTCGGTCCGAGCAGGTCGAGGCTGAGTTTCTGGTTCTTGATGTCGCCCTGAGCGCTGGCGGTCAACACGCCCAGATTGGTATCGCCGGCCTGAATGCCGCTGCCCTTCAGATCGATTTTCGCCCGCTGTGCACTGTCGAGCGTGGCGTCGAGGTTGAGGCTTTGCAGGCGATTGTCCTGGAAGGCCAGTTGCGAACCTTGCAGGCCGAGTTTGCCTTGCGGCGCTTTCAAGGTGCCGGCGACGTTGACCTGACCGTTGACCTGCCCGCGCAATTGCGGCCAGAGCTGGGCCAAGCGCGTCAGCTTGATGTCGATCTGCCCGGTGAGTTTCTCTTGCAGGCTGCCCTTGCCGTTGATGCTGTTGTCGCCGAGACGGATTTGCAGGGCATTGAGGTTCCACTGTTCGCCAGCACCGTCAGCCTTGGCTTGCAGCACGGCCGGTTGGCCACGCAGTTTGCCTTTGAGATCGAGGTCGGCGGTCAGGCTCAGGCGGTCATTCTTCAACTCGCCTTTGCTTTTCAGCGGCCCTGCCAAGGTGCCTGGCAGTTCCGCGACCCAGTACGCCGGGTTCAACGCCGACAGGTCTAGCGCGGTGTCCCAGGCGATGCCATCGGCGAACTGCACGTTGACATGCCCTTCGGCCTTGCCCTGCCCGGCTTCCATTTTGAATTGCGGGAGGGCGATCTGTTTGAGGCTGCCGCTGAACGGACTGCTCAGGCTGAACGCCCCCGCCGGGCCATCCAGCGCGGCGGCGAAGTTACCGATGTATTGACCGTCGGTGTAGGAGACTTCGCCATTGAAGGTGCGCAAAGCGACTTCTGGCTCGTCGATCACCGGATAAAGCCGATGCCACGGAAAGTCCTGCCAATTGATGTTGGCCTGAGCGGTGATGCCTTTGCTCCAGTCAACACTGCCGGTCAGCTTGAGGCTTTGCTTGTCATTGGCGCTCAGGTCCAGGCCGGCGATTTGCGCGCCGCTGGCGTCGACCTTGCCTTTGAGTAACAGCGCCACCGGACCTTGCTCAGCAGGCAGCTTCGCGTGACCGAGCAACTGGTAACCGTTTTTCAGGTCGCCTTCACCGGTCAGCAGCAATTGATTGAGTTGCAAAGTGTCTGGCAGGTCGGCGCTCGGTTTGAACGCCTCGCTGGTGATGCGCACTTTGGCCGGGAGATTATCTGCCAGCGGTTGCAGCTCACCACTCAACTGGCCATCAAGATAGCCATGGCTGTCGGCGTGCAGGTTGAGGGTCTTGAGCAAATCGCCGTCGATCTTCAGGGCCAGTGTCCAGGGATCGCTACCCGGCGAAGGCAACGTCAGATCACCGGCGATGTTCAGCGGCCAGTCGGCATTCGGCTGCAACAGGCCCGACAGGTTCAGGCTGAGGTCGTCGCGCTGCAATTTCACGCTGTCGATCTGCAGGCCCTTGGCCGTCCAGTGCGCCGCCAGTTTCAGGCCTTTGAGTTGCTCGCTGCCGTTGAACAGCAAACTGCCAACCTCGACGTCGCCCAACTCGATAGCCACCGGCAATTGCAGATCCGGCAGTTTGATCGGGCCGCTTTCGGTGGTCTCTTCGCTCGGCGGGAATTGAAGGATGACCTGATCAGCCTTGAGCTGTTCGATGCACAACGTCATGCGTGTCAGGCACAGCGGTGACCAGGCGAAGATCGGCTTGTCCAGCTCGACACGACTGCTGTCCTGCTGCCACACCAGATGGTCGGCGCTCCATTGTCCGCCGAGGCGACCCTGGAAATTTTCCACGCTCAAGCCCGGCACCCGACTCAGCGCCCAACGGCTGCCAGCCTGCGTACCCAGCACCGCAGCGATGCTCAAGAGAATCAACGACACCAGCGCCAACAGGGCCAGCGCCGTTATTTTCAAACCACGCTTCACAGCTCAGGCCCCATGGAAAAGTGCAGCCGGAAGCCGCCATCGTCGTCCAGCGCGCGGGCCAGGTCGAGGCGGATCGGCCCCACCGGTGAAACCCAGCGCACACCGATGCCAACCCCGGTCTTGAGGTTCGGCAGTTCGAGTTTGTTGAAAGAGTTGCCCTGATCGACGAACGTCGCGACTCGCCATTTTTCGGCGACCGAATATTGATACTCCACGCTACCGGCGACCATGTAGCGGCCACCGATGCGGTCGCCCTTGGAGTTTTCCGGCGACAGGCTCTGGTAGTCGTAACCGCGCACACTCTGATCACCACCGGCAAAGAATCGCAGCGACGGTGGCACCGAGTTATAGCCATTGGTGGCGCTGCCGCCGACCTGCACGCGACCAAGGAAGCGGTGCTTGTCGAACACCGTGGTCAAGCCTTTGACCAACGCGGTGCCATACAGAAGATTGTTGTCGGAGCCGACGCCCTCCTTCGCCACTTTGCTTTCAAAGGCCAGGCGATAACCGTTGTGCGGGTCGATGCGGTTGTCGCTCTTCAGGTACGAATAGCTGATGCCAGGCATAAGCAAGGTACTCAGGCCGGAGTCATCACCGAGTTCGTATTCTTCGCGCTGCCATTTCAGCGAGATCACCCGTTGCCAGCCGCTGGGCAACTTGCTGTGCCATTCCGGGCCGAAGGTCAAAAGCTTGCTCGACGTGTCGGAGCCATCAATGTCTTCGAACTGATAACCGCCGGCCCAACGCAGTTTGTCGGTCAGCGGCGGGTCGAGTGGAATGTCATAGAACAGCCCGACGTTTTGCCGTGGCGCCGACAATTCGGCTTCCCAGCCATAGCTGTCGCCCTGCGGATTGACCCAGTGGCGCGTCCAGTTGGCCTTGATTCGCGGCCCGACGTCGGTGGAGTAACCGAGGCCCAGGCCCATGGTGCGCGGCTTGCGGGTGTCGAGTTTGACCTCCACCGGGATCACGTTGTTTTTCGCAGCAGTCGGTGCGGCATCCACGCGCACGCCCTCAAAATAGCCACTCGATTGCAGATTGCGGTTGAGTTCAGCAATCAACTCGGAGTCATACGGGTCTGCGGCCTTGAACGGCACCATGCGTTGCAGCAGGTCTTCGTCGAACGGCGTGTCGCCCTCGAAACTGACGTTGCCCAGTGCATAACGCGGGCCGCTTTCGTAGATCAATTCGACGTCGGCAATCCCGGCACGAGGATCCACCAAGAGTTTTTGACGGGTGAAGCGGCCACTGAAAAAACCGAAGCGCGAGGCCTGATTCTGGATCAGCCGTTTGGCGTCTTCGTAACGGCCATGATTGAGTACCGCACCGGGCTTGAGCACGTCGCTTTTCGGCACACGAAAGGATTTGAGAGAGGCCGCGGGGCCGTCGATGCGAAGGGTGACGTTGCGCAGGCGAATCGGCTCACCGGGATCGATGTTCAGCACCAGGCGCGGTTTTGCCCCGCCCTTGACGTCACTTTCAATCTGCGGCTGGTAATAACCCAATGCCTGAGCGGCCTTGCGCGCCTGCTCTTCGGCGCCGCGACTGAAGCGCTGCAAGGCTTCTTCGTCACGGTCGCCCAAGCCGCCGATATACCCTTCGATATTGGCTTTGAGTTCGTCGTTGGACGGTTTGATCCGCACGTCCAATTCACTTTGCGCCAGCGCCGCGCAGCTGGTTAACAGCACGAACACGCCACTGGTAAATCTTCCTGGAAACTTCATAGGCGCGGATGCTATCACGGGCTTGGGAGCGTGATAGAACAGGAAATTTCCCAAGAAGTTCGATTGTTATGCTGTTGCAGTTTGTAACAGCTGCGGATTGGCGTGAAAAAAAACGTGTTCGCGCACCGGACCGACGGCAACTTCGCCAATCTCCTGATAACCCTGACGTTTATAGAAGTCCAGGTAACGCGGATTGCCGGTGTCGAGCACCACGCCTTGGGACGTTTCGTCCACCGCGCACCAGTTGTGCACAGCCGTCAGCAATTGTTCGCCGAAGTGTTTGCCCTGGAACTGCGGATGAACCCCCAGCAGCGGCAGCATGTGCACCGAATCGCCGGGCACGCACGCGGACACGGCATCGTGATACTCCAGATAGCGCCGAGTGCAACGCAAACCGGTGCTGAGCACCATCCGCAGGCGCCACGCCCAGCTGTCGGTGATGCCCAAGCGACGTTGCGGCGGCGCGATCAGGGCGATGCCGATCAAGCGGTCGTTAACCAACAGGCCAATGGCCGGCAGATCCTGCAGGAAGTGTTGCTTGACCAATTCACGCACCGTCGCCCGCACGCGTTGCTCGTAGCCGGGGCGCTCGGCTTCGAACAGGTAACCGAAAGTCGGCTCGTGGCGGTAGGCCTGATACAGCAGTGATCGGGCTTCACGCGAATAGCCGCGGTCGAGCATATGAATGTCGGCGATGGCGGTCTGGGTTTCAGGCATGACGTGGATTCTCCCCGGGGCACGGCTCAAATGGCTGCGCTCTTGTTGGTACGAACCTTTTGGTGTTGGCACGGTTCCCCTCAGGTATAGACCAACTCGGGATCTTCATCGATTTTGCCGGCCTCTTCGCGAGCAGGCTCGCTCCCACATTTGGAATGCGTAACCCTGTGGGAGCGAGCCTGCTCGCGAAGAGGCCCTCCCAGGCAATACAAATCCCACAGGCCAAAATGATTTCTCCCACCCCACACTGGCCCCCATCCCACATGTCAGCTAGCATCGCCCTTTTGCCAGGACTGCCGACCATGAAGATTGTTTCCTTCAACATCAACGGACTGCGCGCCCGTCCGCATCAGCTGGCAGCGCTGATCGAAAAACATCAGCCGGACGTGATCGGCCTGCAGGAAACCAAAGTCCACGACGACCAGTTCCCGCTCGAGGAAGTACGCGCCCTCGGGTACCACGTCTATTACCATGGCCAGAAAGGCCATTACGGCGTGGCCATGCTCTCGCGCCAGGAACCGATTGCCATCCATAAAGGTTTCGCCACCGATGAAGAAGACGCACAGCGCCGTTTCATCTGGGGCACCTTCGCCGACGCCAACGGCGTGCCGGTGACGATCATGAACGGCTACTTTCCTCAGGGTGAAAGCCGCGACCATCCCACCAAGTTCCCGGCCAAGCAGCGTTTTTACAACGATCTGCAAGCACTGCTGGAAAGCCAGTTCAACAACGAACAGCCGCTGGTGGTGATGGGCGATGTGAACATTTCCCCAGAAGATTGCGACATCGGCATCGGCCCGGACAACATGAAGCGCTGGCTGAAAACCGGCAAATGCAGCTTTCTGCCGGAAGAACGCGAGTGGATGGCGCGTCTGAAAAACTGGGGCCTGACCGACAGCTATCGCCACCTGAACCCGGACGTGACCGACATGTTCAGCTGGTTCGACTACCGCAGCCGTGGTTTTGAAGACGAACCCAAGCGTGGCCTGCGCATTGACGTGATCCTGGCCTCCAACGGTCTGCTGCCACGGGTGAAAGCGGCGGGCGTGGACTATGAACTGCGCGGTATGGAAAAACCGTCGGATCATGCGCCGATCTGGCTTGAATTGAGCTGATTCAGGACATCACACATTCCCCTGTGGGAGCGGGCTTGCTCGCGAAATCGGTGTGTCAGTTGACGAAAATGTAGCTGATACGCCGCCATCCGCGAGCACGCCCGCGCCCACGCTGACGCGCTGTAATCTTTTGGTCATGCGACTGACTTAATCTCCCGGGCAATCCCCTTGGCTTGATTCGGTGCCGGCATGATCCTGCGTGTTCTGTTCGTTTTTCTATTGAGTGCAGGGCTGACGGTCTCTGCCGCTGCCCTGCCGATACCCGAAAACGGCCCGGCGTTGCGCATTCAAGGCTCCAACACCATCGGCGCTGAACTCGGCCCGGCGCTGGTCGAAGGTCTTTTGCAGGAACAAGGCCTGCTGAAAATCCACCGCGAGCCCCCGGATACCGCCAACGAACAACGCATCGTCGGCCTGACCGCCCAAGGTAAACGCGTCGTGGTGGAAGTCGCCGCCCACGGTTCCAGTACCGGTTTCACCGCGCTGGGAAACGCCAGCGCCGATCTGGCGGCCTCCTCCCGAGAGATCAAGGACAGCGAGTTGCTCAGCCTGCAATCGCTGGGCGATCTGAAAAGTCCCGCTGCCGAGCAAGTCATTGCCATCGATGGTGTGGCGATCATCCTTCACCCCGACAACCCGCTGCAGCAACTGGACACCGAGCAACTGGCGCGCATCTTCAGTGGCGAGGTGAAAACCTGGAAAGACCTCGGCGGTCGTGGCGGCCCGATTCATTTATATGCGCGGGATGATCAGTCCGGCACGTACGACACGTTTAAGGAACTGGTCCTCAGCCCTCGCGGGAAAAGTCTGAACAGTTCAGCGAAAAGGTTCGAATCCAGCGAGCAGTTGTCCGACGCCGTGAGCAGCGACCCGCAAGGCATTGGCTTCATTGGCCTGCCGTATGTGCGCCAGGCAAAAGCCGTGGCAATCGCTGATGGCGCTTCGCAATCGATGCTGGCGCTTAACAATCTGATTGCCACCGAAGACTATCCGCTGTCTCGACGGCTGTTCTTCTATCTGCCGCCAGACAGCAAAAACCAGTGGGCGACAGCGTTGGTGGCATTTGCACAAAGCCCTCAGGGCCAGACGATTGTCGCCGCCAACGGCTTTATCAGTCAGACCGTACGTGCGATGAGCGTCACCCCCAATTCACTGATGCCCGAGGGTTATCAATCCCTCAGCCGCCACGCCCAACGTCTGACCGTGAACTTCCGTTTTGAAGAAGGCAGCGCCAGCCTGGATAACAAGGCGCGGCAAGATCTGGCGCGGGTGCTCGACTATATAAAGGGTCACGACAAGACCGATCGCGCGGTAACACTGGTGGGGTTTGGTGATGCCAAGGATGACCCGGCGCGCGCGGATCTGCTGTCGAAATTGCGGGCGATGGCGGTGCGGCGCGAACTGGTCAAGAACGGCGTGGTGTTGCGTGAAGTTCGCGGCTTTGGCGCGCTGATGCCGGTGGCGACCAACAGTGCCGATGAGGGGCGGATCAAGAATCGGCGGGTGGAGGTTTGGGTGTATTGAGTGTTCATCGGCACTTGCATTGACGCCTTCGCGAGCAGGCTCGCTCCCACATTGGATCGCATTTCTTGCGGTTGAATGCGGGAGCGAGCTTGCTCGCGAAGAACGATAACGCGGTGCTGGATCAGCGCTCGCTGCGCAGCATTTCCTTCGGCACATATTTGCCGATCTCGAACTTGCCGATCGCCGCGCGGTGCACTTCGTCCGGGCCGTCAGCCAGGCGCAGGGTGCGTTGCATGGCATACATGTAGGCCAGCGGGAAATCGTTCGACACCCCGGCCCCGCCGTGGATCTGAATCGCTCGGTCAATCACGCGCAATGCCACGTTCGGCGCGACGACTTTGATCTGCGCGATCTCGCTCTTGGCGACTTTGTTGCCGACGGTGTCCATCATGTACGCCGCTTTCAACGTCAGCAAACGGGCCATGTCGATTTCCATTCGCGAGTCGGCGATTTTGTCGATATTACCGCCCAGGCGTGCCAATGGTTTGCCAAATGCCGTGCGGTTCACCGAGCGTTTGCACATCAACTCCAACGCCCGTTCAGCCATGCCGATCGACCGCATGCAGTGGTGAATCCGGCCGGGGCCAAGTCGGCCCTGAGCAATTTCGAAGCCGCGTCCCTCACCGAGCAGGACGTTTTCGTACGGCACGCGCACGTTGTCGAACAACACTTCGGCGTGACCGTGCGGTGCATCGTCGTAGCCAAACACCGGCAGCGGACGGACGATTTTCACACCTGGGGTATCGACCGGCACGAGGATCATCGAGTGCTGGGCGTGGCGCGGCGCGTCGGGATTGCTCAGGCCCATGAAGATCAGGATTTTGCAGCGCGGGTCGCAGGCGCCGGAGGTCCACCACTTCTTGCCGTTGATCACCCACTCGTCACCATCACGCACAGCACGGGCGGCCATGTTGGTGGCGTCGGACGAGGCAACGTCCGGCTCGGTCATGGCGAACGCCGAGCGGATCTCGCCGCGCAGCAGCGGTTCGAGCCAGCGCTGCTTCTGCTCTTCGTTGGCGTAGCGCACCAGCACTTCCATGTTGCCGGTGTCCGGCGCCGAGCAGTTGAACGGCTCTGGCCCCAGCAAGGAGCGGCCCATGATTTCCGCCAACGGTGCGTATTCGAGGTTGGTCAGGCCGGCGCCGAGTTCCGACTCGGGCAGAAACAGGTTCCACAGTCCTTCAGACTTGGCCTTGGCTTTGAGCTCTTCCATGATCGCGGTCGGCTGCCAGCGGTCGCCCTCGGCAACCTGGCGCTCAAACACGGCTTCGGCCGGGTAAACGTAAGTGTCCATGAACGCGGTCACGCGCTCACGCAGTTCTTGCACCTTGGGCGAATAAGCGAAATCCATGGGCAGTACCTTCTTTTTGGAGAGGTTGTTCAGGTCATGCAATCGATGCTAGAACAGCGTTGATAATTTACCTAGCCTATTCTCGGCGTGTATAAACATTCATCACCGATATATGATCCAGTGATCGTCAGCCCCTAAAACACCTGCCCTTAAAAACAAGAGAAGCCGCGTTATGAATCTGAGCAAGGTCGACCTCAACCTTTTCATCGTCTTTGACGCGATCTACACCGAAGCCAACCTGACCCGCGCCGGGCAGATTGTCGGCATCACTCAGCCAGCGGTGTCCAACGCATTGGCGCGGTTGCGCGAGACCTTCAACGACCCGCTCTTCGTGCGCACGGCCCAAGGCATGGTGCCGACGCCGATGGCGCAGAACATCATCGGCCCGGTGCGCAACGCGCTGTCGCTGTTGCGAGTGTCGGTTCAGGAAAGCCGTATTTTCAATCCGGCGCAAGCGGCCAAGACCTACCGCATCAGCATGACCGACCTCACTGAAGCGGTGATTCTGCCGCCGCTGTTCCAGCGTCTGCGCCGACTGGCACCGACGGTGATCATCGAAAGCTTTCTGTCCAAACGCCGGGAAACCACTAAGGAACTGGCGGCCGGGCGGCTGGATTTTGCCGTCGACGCGCCACTCAACACCGACCCGCAGGTGCGCCACGTCAAACTGATGGAAGACCGTTACGTCTGTGCGATGCGCAAGGGGCATCCGATGGCGGGCAAGGAAAAACTCAGCCTCGATGACTATCTCTCGCTGACCCACATCCATATTTCCAGCCGTCGCAGCGGCTTGGGTTATGTCGATCTGGCCTTGGGCAAAATGGGCATCCAGCGCAAGATCGCCCTGCGCTCCCAGCATTACCTGATGGCGTCCCAAGTGATGCAGCAGACCGACATGGTCATGACCGTGCCGGAGCGTTTCGCCCGTCGGCACGAACTGCATGCGTTCAATTTGCCGGTCAACGATGTACCGCCGGTGGAGACTCACCTGTACTGGCATGAAAGCACCGACCAGGACCCGGCGAATCGCTGGATGCGCGAGCAGATGATCGAGTTGTGCCAGCAGGTGACGGCGCATGAGAAGAAGCTCGACAAGGTGTAGGAAGTTTTACCGCGGCGCTGCCATCACGAGCAGGCTCGCTCCCACACGGGATCGCATTTCCATGTGGGAGCGAGCCTGCTCGCGAAGAGACCAGCAAACACAGCGCAAATTTTGAGCCTTGACGTAAACGTCAACCTGACATTAGCTTAGCGCCAAGCCCCTATTTCCGAGCGCTTTGATGAGCAGCCAGACCTACAGCATTTCCGACCTCGCCCGCGAGCTGGACATCACCACGCGGGCGATCCGCTTTTATGAAGAGCAAGGCCTGCTCAGCCCCGAGCGTCGTGGCCAGGAACGCATCTATTCACCACGCGACAAAGTCAGTCTGAAGCTGATCCTGCGCGGCAAGCGCATCGGTTTCTCGCTGGCCGAATGTCGCGAATTGATTGAGCTCTACGACCCGTCCAGCGGTAACACCAAACAGCTCAACAGCATGTTGGCGAAGATCAGCGAACGCCGCGAACAGCTAGAGCAGCAGTTGCTCGACATCGAACAGATGAAGCTGGAACTCGATACCGCCGAAGAGCGTTGCGTGCAGGCGCTGGAGCAGACGCTCAAGAGCCAGCAGATCGCGCAGTAATTGAACACAACATTTCCCCGGTGGGAGCGGGCTTGTTCGCGAAGGCGGTGTATCAGATAGCAATTTGTCGCCTGACACTGCGCATTCGCGAGCAAGCCCGCTCCCACAAGGGGGGTCACCTCGAATTCAAAAGAACAGGTCAACGCCATGTCCCTCCCCTCCCAAGTACGCCTGATCGAAGTCGGCCCGCGCGATGGCCTGCAGAACGAAGCCCAGCCCATCAGCGTCGCTGACAAAGTGCAATTGGTCGATGCTCTGAGCGCCGCAGGTCTGGGCTATATAGAAGTCGGCAGTTTCGTCTCGCCCAAATGGGTCCCGCAGATGGCCGGCTCCGCCGAAGTCTTCGCGCAGATCCAGCGCAAACCCGGCGTGACCTACGGCGCACTGGCGCCGAACCTGCGCGGCTTCGAAGACGCTATCGCGGCCGGGGTCAAGGAAGTCGCGGTGTTCGCCGCCGCGTCGGAAGCGTTCTCGCAGCGCAACATCAATTGCTCGATCAGCGAAAGCCTGGCGCGGTTTTCACCCATCATGGATGCGGCGAAACAACACGGCGTTACCGTGCGCGGTTACGTTTCCTGCGTGCTCGGCTGCCCCTATGAAGGCACGGTCGCGCCAGAGCAAGTGGCCATGGTTGCGCGGGAGTTGTACGCCATGGGCTGCTATGAAGTATCGCTTGGCGACACCATCGGCACTGGCACGGCAGGCGCGACCCGGCGTCTGTTCGACGTGGTGTCGGCACAGGTGCCACGGGACAAACTCGCCGGGCATTTCCACGACACTTACGGCCAGGCCATGGCCAACATTTATGCCAGTCTGCTCGAAGGCATTGCGGTGTTCGACAGCTCTATCGCCGGACTCGGCGGCTGCCCTTACGCCAAAGGCGCGAGCGGTAACGTGGCGACCGAAGACGTGGTGTACCTGCTCAACGGCCTGGGGATCGAAACCGGTATCGACCTGGACGCCTTGATTGACGCGGGCCAACAGATCAGCGCGGTGCTCGGTCGCCCAAGCGGTTCGCGTGTGGCCAAGGCACGTAGCGCACAGTGATGAAGGACTGTGTTACCGCGGTGTCGCCGATTTGGGCTTAAACGAGTAACACGGAAACAAATTGTCTGGCTTTGGCAGAACGAAAAAACCCTGAAAAATATTAAGCTATTGATTTATAAGGTATTTTAAAAGTTGGCACGCGTTCTGCTATCTCTATGGCATAACAAGAATAAAAAGCGGCAAACCAATAAAAATAAGACGTACCGACTCTGACATAACAAAAACAACACGGCAGAGACGCAGCTAACAGATTTTTTTGGAGAAGGTATGCTTTTCAGGGTGCTCTCAGGAGTGACCCGCAACCGGGCAGAGAACAATAAAACTACCTTCAGGTAGCTCCCGAATCGGTTGGATCGTTTAACGAGAAAGCAGATCAGCGCTCAAAAAAATACGTTTGCTCTTGACCCCGGATGGGGGTCGCCAAAAAAGCGGTAGAAGGCCACGGTTGCTAAAAACAACAATAGACCGAGCCTCAATAATAAAAAGAGCACGCGACGACAAAATTAAAGGGGAGCCTCGGCTCCCCTTTGTGCTTTCTGCGATTTGTATTTTCACCGCGTCCCTTGTGGGAGCGGGCTTGCTCGCGAATGCATCAGGTCAGTCAACATCTTTGGTGGATGACACTGCGCATTCGCGAGCAAGCCCGCTCCCACAGGGGTAGTGGTTACCGCTCGATGCTCTTCAACTCCTCGATACTGATCTCACGCATCCTGAATTTCTGGACCTTGCCCGTCACCGTCATCGGAAACTCTTCGACGAACTTGAAGTGCCGCGGCGTCTTGAAGTGCGCGATGCGTTCCTTGCACCAGGTTTGCAGTTCCAGCTGCGAAGCACTGTGGCCGGGGTGAAACTTGATCCAGGCGACGATCTCTTCCCCGTAACGCGAACAGGGAATGCCGATTACCTGCACGTCCGCCACTGCTGGATGGGTGAAGAAGAATTCTTCCAGCTCGCGCGGATAAACGTTTTCGCCACCACGGATGATCATGTCCTTGTTACGCCCGGCGATGTTCACGTAACCCTCGTCATTCATGCTCGCCAAGTCACCAGTGTGCATCCAGCCCGCGTCATCAATAGCCTCGGCCGTGGCTTGCGGGTTGCTCCAGTAACCGAGCATTACGCTGTAACCGCGAGTGCAGAGTTCGCCGATGGTGCCGCGAGGTACGAGGTTGCCAGCCTCATCGATGATCTTGCTTTCCAGTTGCGGCTGGGTGCGGCCGACGGTGGTCACGCGCAGTTCCAGTTCGTCACTTGGACCGGTTTGCAGCGACACCGGGCTGGTCTCGGTCATGCCATAAGCGATTTGCACTTCGCTCATGTGCATCTCGTTGATCACCCGACGCATGATTTCAATCGGACACGTGGCGCCGGCCATGATCCCGGTGCGCAGGCTCGACAGGTCGAACTCGGCGCGCCGTGGTTGATCGAGCATGGCGATAAACATGGTTGGCACGCCGTACAGACCGGTGGCTTTCTCTTCAGCGACGGTTTGCAGGGTCAATAGCGGATCAAAGGCGTCGCTGGGGTAAATCATCGTACTGGCGTGGGTGATGCAACCGAGGTTGCCCATGACCATGCCGAAACAGTGGTACAGCGGCACGGGGATCACCAGCCGATCAAGCGGCGTCAGGCCGATGCTTTCGCCGACCATGTAACCGTTATTGAGGATGTTGTAGTGACTGAGGGTCGCACCCTTGGGAAAACCGGTGGTGCCGGAGGTGTACTGGATGTTGATGGGTTGATCGAAGTGCAAGCTGTTGCTGCGGTCGCGTAATTGCTCTGGGGGGACACTGGCTGCCAGATCGGCCAGTTGCGACCACGGCAGAAAACCTGAAGGCGGTTGTTTGTCGAGACTGATCACTGCGCGCAAATCCGGCAGGCGCTCGCTGCGCAACTGTCCGATGGATTGCTCGGCCAGTTCCGGCACCAGCCCCTGCAACATGGCGTGGTAGTTGGAGGACTTGAACGACCCGGCGCAGACCAGCCATTGGCAGCCAGATTGTTTCAATACGTATTCAAGTTCGGAGCTTCGGTAGGCCGGGTTTATGTTGACCAGAATCACGCCGATTTTTGCCGTGGCGATTTGCGTGATGCACCACTGCGCGCCATTCGGCGCCCAGATACCGAGGCGGTCACCGGTCTGCAACCCCAATGCGAGCAAGGCTCTGGCATGCAAATCCACGGAATCCGCCAGTTGCCGCCAGGAATAGCGCAACGACTGATGACGCACCACCAGCGCCTCGCCGTTCGGGTATTGCGCGACAGTCTGGTCGAACTTCTGCCCGATGGTCATCGCCAGCAAGGCTTTGTCCTGGGAACCGCGGGTGTAGCTGCGCTGCGGGTTTGCACTGGGTTGATCCATGACGACCCCTATTATCTTTATTAGTGGGTTTACCGGAGTTCTATTTTTGGTGGGAGGGGGGCTTGCTCGCGAAGGCGGCGTGTCATTCAACCAATATGGTGACTGAACCACCGCCTTCGCGAGCAAGCCCCCTCCCACAAAAGACAATCCGTTTTCGATCTTGAACTGCTCCTACTCTCGCTCAAGTTGACGTTAACGTAAAGGGTGATTGACAGTCATTCATCGCAGGCTTACGTTAACGTAAAGGTGAGAGCCTAGCGACCGCCCTCCCCACCCTACAAAAAAGCCAAAAGGTGACCCATGAGCTACCCATCCCTGAACTTCGCCCTCGGTGAAACCATCGACATGCTGCGTGATCAGGTTCAGTCCTTTGTCGCTAAAGAAATCGCCCCGCGCGCGGCGCAGATCGACAGCGACAACCTGTTCCCCGCCGACATGTGGCGAAAATTCGGTGACATGGGCCTGCTCGGCATCACCGTGCCGGAAGAGTACGGTGGCGCTGGCCTGGGTTATCTGGCGCACGTGGTCGCGATGGAAGAAATCAGCCGAGGCTCGGCCTCGGTGGCGCTGTCCTACGGTGCCCACTCCAACCTCTGCGTCAACCAGATCAACCGCAACGGCAACCACGAACAGAAAAGCAAATACCTGCCGAAGCTGATCAGCGGCGAGCATGTCGGCGCCCTCGCGATGAGCGAACCGAACGCCGGTTCCGACGTGGTCTCGATGAAATTGCGCGCCGATAAACGTGGCGACCGCTTCGTCCTCAACGGCAGCAAAACCTGGATCACCAACGGTCCTGACGCCAATACCTACGTGATCTACGCCAAGACCGATCTGGAAAAAGGCCCTCACGGCATCACCGCCTTCATTGTTGAACGCGACTGGAAAGGCTTCACCCGCAGCAACAAGTTCGACAAGCTCGGCATGCGCGGCTCAAACACCTGCGAGCTGTTTTTCGATGACGTCGAAGTGCCGGAAGAAAACATCCTCGGCGTGCTCAACGGCGGCGTGAAAGTGCTGATGAGCGGCCTCGATTACGAACGCGTCGTGCTGTCCGGCGGCCCGACCGGGATCATGCAGTCGTGCATGGACCTGATCGTGCCGTACATCCACGACCGCAAGCAGTTCGGCCAGAGTATCGGCGAATTCCAGCTGATTCAGGGCAAGGTCGCCGACATGTACACCCAACTGAACGCCAGCCGTGCCTACCTCTATGCGGTGGCTCAGGCTTGCGAACGCGGCGAAACCACGCGCAAGGACGCCGCCGGCGTGATCCTTTACACCGCCGAACGCGCCACACAAATGGCTCTCGACGCGATCCAGATTCTTGGCGGCAACGGTTACATCAACGAATTCCCGGCTGGCCGCCTGCTGCGTGACGCCAAGCTGTACGAAATCGGTGCAGGCACCAGTGAGATCCGTCGCATGCTGATCGGTCGCGAACTGTTCAACGAAACCCGCTAAACGGAGCTGACCATGGCTACCCTGCACACTCAGCTCAATCCCCGTTCAGCGGAATTCGCCGCCAACAGCGCAGCGATGCTAAAACAGGTTGACGCCCTGCACACCCTCCTCGCCCAAGTGGCACAAGGTGGCGGCGCGAAAGCCCAGGAACGCCACACCTCGCGCGGTAAATTGCTGCCGCGCGAGCGTATCAATCGCTTGCTCGATCCGGGTTCGCCGTTTCTGGAAATCAGCCCACTCGCGGCTTACGCCGTTTATGGTGAGGACGTGCCAGCCGCCGGGGTGATTGCCGGGATCGGCCGCGTGGAAGGCGTCGAATGCATGATCGTCGCCAACGATGCGACCGTAAAAGGTGGCTCGTACTACCCGCTGACGGTGAAGAAACACCTGCGTGCACAAACCATCGCCCAGCAAAACCGGCTGCCGTGCATTTACCTGGTGGACTCGGGCGGCGCCAACCTGCCGCGTCAGGACGAGGTGTTCCCGGATCGCGAGCACTTTGGGCGGATTTTCTTCAACCAGGCCAACATGAGCGCGATGGGCATTGCGCAGATCGCCGTGGTCATGGGGTCGTGCACGGCGGGCGGCGCGTATGTGCCGGCGATGGCCGATGAAGCGATCATGGTGCGCAATCAAGCGACGATTTTTCTCGCCGGCCCGCCGCTGGTGAAAGCCGCGACCGGTGAAGTGGTCAGCGCCGAGGAGCTGGGCGGTGCCGATGTGCACTGCAAGATTTCCGGGGTCGCCGACCATTACGCCGAGAGCGACGAACACGCCCTCGCCCTCGCCCGCCGCAGCGTCGCCAACCTCAACTGGCGCAAACTCGGCGAAGTGCAGCAGCGCACACCGATTGCTCCGCTGTACGCCAGCGACGAGTTGTATGGCGTGGTTTCGGCGGACGCCAAGCAACCGTTCGATGTGCGCGAAGTGATTGCGCGGTTGGTCGACGGTTCGGTGTTCGATGAATTCAAGGCGCTGTTCGGCACCACGCTGGTGTGCGGTTTCGCGCATCTGCACGGGTATCCGATCGCGATTCTCGCCAACAACGGCATCCTCTTCGCCGAAGCCGCCCAGAAAGGCGCGCACTTCATCGAACTGGCCTGCCAGCGCGGCATTCCACTGCTGTTTTTACAAAACATCACGGGCTTCATGGTCGGTCAGAAATACGAAGCGGGCGGCATCGCCAAGCACGGCGCAAAACTGGTCACCGCCGTGGCTTGCGCCAAGGTGCCGAAATTCACCGTGATCATCGGCGGCAGCTTCGGCGCCGGTAACTACGGCATGTGCGGCCGGGCCTACGATCCGCGCTTCCTGTGGATGTGGCCGAATGCGCGAATTGGCGTGATGGGCGCCGAACAGGCAGCAGGCGTGTTGGTGCAGGTCAAGCGCGAGCAGGCCGAACGCAGCGGCCAAGCGTTCAGCGCCGAGCAGGAAGCCGAGATCAAGCAACCGATCCTCGACCAGTACGAAGAACAGGGCCACCCCTACTATTCCAGCGCACGCCTGTGGGACGACGGCGTCATTGACCCCGCACAGACCCGCGATGTGCTGGCCCTGGCCTTGTCCGCGTCACTGAACGCGCCTATCGAACCGAGCCGCTTTGGCGTGTTCCGGATGTGATTTTTTGTGGGAGCGGGCTTGCTCGTGAAGACGGCGGCACATCCACTATGGATGTACCTCAATAGACGCCTTCGCAAGCAAACCCTCTCCCACAAGGACCGTGGAGACGGACGAATATGAGCGATTTCAACACCCTCGAACTGCACAGTGACCCACGGGGTTTCGCGACGCTGTGGCTCAACCGCGCAGAAAAGAACAACGCCTTCAATGCCGAGATGATCCGCGAACTGATCCTGGCCCTCGACAAGGTTGCCAGCGATGCCAGCCTGCGCTTCCTGCTGCTGCGCGGCCGTGGCCGGCACTTCAGCGCCGGCGCCGATCTGGCCTGGATGCAGCAATCGGCGGAACTCGACTACCACACCAACCTGGACGACGCCCGCGAGTTGGCGGAGCTGATGTACAACCTCGCCAAACTGAAAATCCCGACGCTGGCCGTGGTGCAAGGCGCGGCGTTCGGTGGCGCATTGGGCCTGATCAGTTGCTGCGACATGGCCATCGGCGCCGATGATGCGCAGTTCTGCCTGTCGGAGGTACGCATCGGTCTGGCGCCGGCAGTGATCAGTCCGTTCGTGGTGCAAGCCATCGGTCAACGCGCAGCACGTCGTTATGCCCTGACTGCCGAGCGTTTTGGCGGCCAGCGAGCGCGAGAACTCGGTTTATTGTCCGAGAGCTATCCGGCCGTTGAGTTGGAGCAACAGGTTGAGCAATGGATCGACAACCTGCTGCTCAACAGCCCCGCTGCGCTGCGCGCCAGTAAAGATCTGCTGCGCGAAGTCGGCAACGGTGCGCTGACCCCGGCCCTGCGCCGCTACACCGAAAACGCCATCGCGCGCATCCGCGTCAGCCCCGAAGGCCAGGAAGGCTTGCGTGCCTTCCTGCAAAAACGTCCGCCGAACTGGCAAGCCGCAACCACCACCAAGGAGCCGCGTTGATGAGCGCACCTGTTCTCACCACCCTGCTGGTGGCCAACCGTGGCGAAATCGCTTGCCGGGTCATGCGCACCGCCAAAGCCTTGGGCCTGACCACCGTCGCTGTGCACAGCGCTACCGACCGTGAAGCGCGGCACAGCCGAGAAGCGGATATCCGTGTTGATCTCGGTGGTAGCAAAGCGGCTGACAGTTATCTGCAAATCGACAAACTGATCGCGGCGGCCAAGGCCAGCGGCGCTCAAGCGATTCATCCGGGTTATGGTTTTCTTTCCGAAAACGCTGGTTTCGCTCGCGCTATCGAAGCGGCAGGCCTGATATTTCTAGGTCCACCGGCTTCGGCCATCGACGCCATGGGCAGCAAATCAGCCGCCAAAGCGCTCATGGAAACCGCCGGTGTACCGCTGGTGCCGGGTTATCACGGCGAAGCACAGGATATCGACACCTTCCGTGACGCCTGCGAACGCATCGGTTACCCGGTGTTGCTCAAGGCCACGGCCGGTGGCGGCGGCAAAGGCATGAAAGTGGTTGAGGACGTCAGTCAACTGGCCGAAGCCCTCGCCTCCGCTCAGCGTGAGGCACAGTCGTCATTCGGCGACTCGCGGATGCTGGTGGAGAAATACCTGCTCAAACCGCGTCATGTGGAAATCCAGGTGTTTGCCGATCAGCACGGCCATTGCCTGTACCTCAATGAGCGTGACTGTTCGATTCAGCGCCGCCACCAGAAAGTGGTCGAAGAGGCCCCGGCACCGGGCCTGTCGCCGACACTGCGCAAGGCCATGGGTGAAGCGGCGGTGCGTTCGGCACAGGCCATCGGCTATGTCGGCGCGGGGACGGTGGAGTTTTTGCTCGACGCACGCGGCGAATTCTTCTTCATGGAGATGAACACCCGGCTGCAGGTTGAGCACCCGGTGACCGAGGCGATTACCGGTCTCGATCTGGTGGCCTGGCAGATCCGCGTTGCCCGTGGTGAAACGCTGCCGATCACGCAGGATCAAGTGCCGCTTAATGGCCATGCGATTGAGGTTAGGTTGTATGCCGAAGACCCTGCGAATGAGTTCTTGCCGGCGACCGGGCGCCTGGCGCTGTATCGCGAATCGATTGAAGGTCCAGGGCGCCGGGTTGATAGCGGCGTTGAAGAAGGTGATGAAATTTCGCCGTTCTATGACCCGATGCTCGGCAAGTTGATTGCCTGGGGCGAGGATCGTGAACAGGCGCGCCTGCGTTTGTTGAGCATGCTCGACGAATTCGCCATTGGCGGATTGAAGACCAACATCAACTTCTTGCGACGCATCATCGCTCACCCGGCGTTTGCGGCAGCAGAACTGGATACCGGGTTTATTGCGCGTTATCAGGAGCAACTACTGCCGGCACCGGGCGAGTTGAGCGATGCGTTCTGGGATGCAGCGGCGCAGGCGTTCGCGCAGAGTCTGCCGAGTGTTTTGCGGGCGGACGATCCTTCTTCGCCGTGGTCGCTTAACAGCGGCTTGCGCGCCGGCCTGCCAAAGGAAATCACCCTGCACTTGAGCTGTGAGGGCCAGGATCGAGCGCTGACGCTGAGTTCAGGTGGCAACGCCACACTCTCGGGCGAGGCACTGGTGGTTGAGCAAGACGGCGTACGTCGCACGTTGCGCGCTATTCGTCAGGGAGATTCGCTGTATCTGCGTTGGGATGGCGAGTTGCGGCGTATCGAGGCGTACGACCCGATCAGCGCGGTCGAAGCCAGTCACACTCATCAGGGCGGCCTGACTGCGCCAATGAACGGCAGCATCGTACGGGTATTGGTCGAGGCCGGGCAGAAGGTCGAGGCCGGTGCGCAACTGGTGGTGCTGGAAGCCATGAAGATGGAACACAGCATCCGCGCGCCACATGCCGGGGTGATCAAAGCGCTGTATTGCCAGGAAGGCGAAATGGTCGGCGAAGGCAGCGCTTTGGTTGAACTGGAAGAAGCGTGAATGAAGGATCGATCCTGCACCTGGCGAGGATCGATCTGACTAGAAACGCGCCGTTGCCTGAACCACGACGCCGATGATTCGACATTCATCGGTAAACAGGGCTTTCGGCCAAGTCGGATTGAGCGGCACCAGGTAACGCTGGCCGCCCTCTTCGTCGAGCTTGCGAAAAATCGCTTCATCGCTGTCCGTCCACTGGGCAATCACCAGTTTACCGGGCGCTGCCTCCACCTCTGGATCCACCAGAATGAGCATGCCTTCGGCAATGCTCTGACCGCTGGGAGCGGTCATCGAATTGCCCACCACCGTCAGCCAGAACGCCGCGCCACGGGCATGATAATCCGTGAGTGCGAATCGCTGGCGGGCTGATGCCGGGACGTAGACGGGTTCGTTCTCGCGCACCTCGCAGGGTGTCTTCCAGTCGCTGACCGGGTAACGAAAGTACGGGTTGTACTTCTGCGCCAGCGGCATCTCGTCATCCGGCGTCACCTGCGGCTCACGAATCACCAGCACCACTTCAAGGAAATCCATGCCGAGCGCTTGCAGCACGCGGTTCATTTCCGTGATACCGGGTTCGCGACGTTTGTTCAGCCAATGACCGATGCCCCCCTGGGACATGCCGACACGCTCTCCGAGCTCTGTTTGAGTGATTTTGAGCTCACTCATCTTGGCCTTGACCAACTCAATCCATTTATCCATGTGCGGCACCTTACTCGGACACCTCCAGCCAACAAAACACATATTGTAGTATTTAAATTATGGTCACAACTACACATCGTACTATCCTGAAGGCACGGATTTTCAATCGAACAAGGAGCGGCCTCTCATCATGAATATCAGCAGCAAAGACTTGCCCGATCTGCAAATGGACACCACGTTTACTTCGCCGCAAGGCAACGCCGCGGCGCAGCGAGCCTTGGATTACTACTTGAAACCAGCTGTGTCAGAACCCGAGGTCGATGAGCGTTTTTTCGATGTCAAACGGCATCTCAGTGGCGAAGAAGCCTTGGTGCATGCCTCTGATCTCTTGCGCTGCGCGGCCGCCACTGCTTTCAAGGCAGCGGAAAACCTGCAAGGCGCGAATCGCGACCTGGCCTTTTCAGTGGTGCACATGGTGGATATGGCGCGGGCGATGGTCGACCACTCGCTCGATGGCGAAGAAGTCTGAGGAACGGGGGCCGGTGGCGCGGGAAAGAATTTTCCAATCACGCCAATAAAAACATTTGACTTGCAAATGATAATGATTATTATTGCAAGCAGCTGGTCGCGAGATCAGTCGATGGACCAGAGACCTTAGGTCGGTCTTCTGGACTATCTCCTCATCAGGCTAATCACGGTTTTTGACCCGGCTTTTTGCCGGGTCTTTTTTTTACCCGTTTTTCGGGCTTATGGCTTCAGGCTAATGAAGTCTTTAAGTGCTGCAAATTCGATGACGCGGATAGTATCAAAAGAGTATTGCTTGGCAAACGAAGCCCGAGCACATTGGGGCAAACTAATAGCAATTAGCGCTTGAGAATCAATCGCATAGCCTCTAAGCTGCATGAGCGTCATGGAGGACGCCCCCGCCACGCACCCGCATTTCCCCTCGGTTTCATCTCTGTCTTGCGTGTAAAGTAGCCACCATAAAAATCATATTCAGGAATCGATTATGACCGTGGCCAAATCTTCGTTCGACATCAGTGCCAACTTCGACAGCGGCAATATTCAAGTCATCGACATCAGTAATCCGCTCAATCCGGTTCTGGCCATCCGCCCGGACACCCGAAGCGCCCACTTTCAGTGGTTCCACTTCAAGGCCAGTGGTCTTCATGTCGGCCAGGAACACTGGTTTCGCCTCAACAACGCCAGCCAATCTTCGTACAACAAAGCCTGGGATGGTTATCAGGCCGTAGCCTCCTACGATCACGTCAACTGGTTCCGTGTACCCACCATTTTCGAAGGCGACTGCCTGCGTTTCTGCCTCGAAGCCACCCAGACTCACGCCTGGTTCGCCTATTTCGAACCCTACAGCCGCGGCCGCCACGACTGGTTGATCGAACAAGCGCTGACCAAGGCCGGCACCGAGTTGCTGGCGACAGGTAAAAGTGTCGAGGGCCGCGATATTCAGTTACTGCGCAAAGGCAGCGGCGCGCAAGGTCAGCGCAAAATCTGGATCATCGCCCAGCAACACCCGGGCGAGCACATGGCCGAGTGGTTCATGGAAGGGGTGATCGAACGCCTGGAAAGACACGACGATCCGGTGCTGAATAAACTGCTCGCCAGTGCCGATCTGTACCTGGTGCCAAACATGAACCCGGACGGCGCCTTCCATGGGCATCTGCGCACCAACGCCATGGGACAAGACTTGAACCGTGCCTGGCAGAGCGCCAGTCAGGAAATCAGCCCTGAAGTCCTTTTCGTGCAGCAGCAGATGGAAAAGTACGGCGTCGATCTGTTTCTCGACGTACACGGCGATGAGGAAATCCCTCATGTCTTCACCGCCGGCTGCGAAGGTAATCCGGGTTATACGCCGCGGCTGGAGAAACTCGAAGAACATTTCCGCAGCCATCTGAAACACACCACCAAAGACTTCCAGACCAAATACGGCTACACCCGTGACGAACCGGGCCAAGCCAACATGACCCTGGCGTGCAACAGCGTTGGCCAACAGTACGATTGCCTGTCACTGACCCTGGAAATGCCGTTCAAGGATCACGACGACGCGCCGAACCCGCAAACCGGCTGGTCGGGCAAACGCTCCAGCCAGCTAGGCAAAGACGTGCTGACGACCATTGCCAGCATGGTCGATACCCTGCGCGATCCACTCTCCCTCGCCTGACCAAAAGATTGGGTAGCTGCCCCTGAAAAATGGCGCATCGTCACAATGCGCCATTGCGGTCAGCTAACCGCGATTGCGACCGCGCAACATGCTGTCCAGCACTTCGTCGCGGCGCACCCAGCCATGGAACAACGCCGCCGCCAAGTGCACCAGCACCGTCAAAAACAGCAGATAAGCCAGATAACCATGGGCCCTGCGCAGCAACGCAAACAACTGCGCATCGGCCGGGACAATCGACGGCAATTGCAGCGACGCGCTGAGCATCACCGGCTCGCCCGAGGCGCTGATCATCGCCCAACCGAGCAGTGGCAGTACCAGCATCAACGCATAAAGCAACACATGCGAGGCCTTCGCAGCTATCACCTGCCAGCCCGGTAGATCCTCCGGCAGCGGCGGCTGGCGTGTGGAAAAACGCACCAACAGACGCACGATCACCAGCAACAGAATCGCGATGCCCAAGGGCTTGTGCAGGTGGATCAGCCATTCATGCCGTTCGGAGACCGAGGTGACCATGCCGGCACCAATAAACAGCATCGCGATGATCATCAGCGCCATCAGCCAATGCAGCAGGCGCGCCAACAGCGCGAAATGAGTCGGTTGAGCGCTCATGGACGAGCCTCCTGTTTGGCGGCGGGCAACTGGCTGACTTCGCGGGTGCGACGCAGATAGGAATTGGCGTAACCGGCGGAACGGGCCGCGAGCAACGGGTCGTCGGAGCCTTGAATCCCGGCCGGCAACACCAGCGGGTCGTAATTGATGTCGCGGCACTCACCGCTCAGTTGCGGCTGAGTCTTTTCCAGCACCAGGGTGCCGGCGTTCACAACCTTGCGCCCTTCGGGCCAAGCCTTGCTGGCGTCGTTCACCGGGTCACCGGCGTTAGCCAACGTGATATTCAACTGAAAACGCAACGGTGCAGCGGCAAGCCGTTGCACCAGATCCCTTTCCAGAAAGTCACCGCCCTCGGGTGCGCTGTCACCCGCCGCGTCTTTAGCCAATGGCGTCATGCTCCAGCGCACAGCCTGCTTCTTCCCGCTGGCGTCCACCAGATAGAACGCATTGACGCTGTTATAGGTTTCGGTGGCGTAACTGGCCGATGGCTTCGCGGTCTTCACCCAAGTCAGAAACGGCACAGCTTCCGGGTGCGCGGCGAAGAACGCCGGCACCTTGCTTGGGTCAGGTTTGCCCGTGGCCGGATCCGGCGACTGCGCCTGCTGCAACTGATAGAACGCCTCAGGCGTGCCCACCGGGAACACCGGCATGCTGTTCATCCCGGTGCGCCACTGCTGACCATTGGCCTGGGTGAAGCGCAGCGCCAGACTGCGAATCGGCACGCTGCTGTCCGGCGCATAGGGATTACCCGCCGGCAACGCAAAACGCCCCACCACCGGGGTGCGCGGCTCGTTGAACACTTGCGCAGCCGAGAACACCCGCGCCTCGCCACTGCTCTCGAAATGCCCGATCACACACACACCTTTGGCATGATTGCGACGGAATCCGGGATGCACGCCGTTGTTTTTCTCCAGCACATCGACCAGCGCCTTTGGCGTCAGGCGTTGTGGGTCAAAGGTGCCGTGAACGTAGGCAAACGCCCCGGCCACTGCGGCGACTACCACGGCAATGCCGCCAAGACGCAGTACCAGGCTCGCGGCACTCAGTGGCGGGCGCTGCGGCCCGCCTGAGGGTGAAGTGCGATCAACCATGAATAACTCCAGGACCATCGGCCACAAGTAGGAAGAGTCAGCAAGACGCACCCCGTCTGGATTTATTCCACAGTCCGGTATTTATTTTTCCGAACGTGGAATAACCTCCAACGGCGGACGTCTCCCTAGTCCACAGCGTAGTAACCAGCAGAATTTCATGAGCGAATTCGACGAACAATTGAGAGAAATCATTCCCGGATTGCGGCGTTTCGCAGTGTCGTTGACGCGCAATAGCAGCAGCGCCGACGATCTGGTGCAGGCAAGCCTGGAGCGGGCCTTGTCGAGTTGGGGCGGCAAACGCGTCGACGGTGATCTGCGCGCCTGGCTGTTTGCGATCCTCTACCGACAGTTTCTCGATGCGCATCGCCGCGCCCGACGCTATGCGCGGATGCTCGAGTTTTTCACCGGGCGCGACGATGCCGAACCTTCGGTTGAGCGCACCGTCATCGCCCAATCGACACTGCAAGCCTTTGATAGATTGCCCACCGAACAGCGCGCGCTACTGCTGATGGTCTCGGTTGAAGGCCTTTCCTACAAGGAGGTCGCCGAGATCCTTGGCGCCCCGATCGGCACCGTGATGTCGCGCCTGTCCCGCGCGCGCCAGGCCTTGCGCCAACTCAGCGATGGTGAAATCAGCAGCCCTTCTTTGCGGATACTCAAATGATCAGCCTGCCTCCCAGCGAGCATGACCTGCACGCCTACGTCGACCACCAACTCAGCGACGCCGACCGGCGTGTGCTGGACACCTGGCTGGCGAATCACCCAGACCAAGCCGCGCAGGTTCGCGCCTGGCAACGCGACGCCCAGCAATTACGTGCGGCACTGGGGGGCGCGTTGCAGCAGCCGGCCAATCCGGAGCTTGACCCGGCACTGATTCGCCAGCGCCGCAAACGTCAGTCACGTCGACACCTGGCCAGCGCCGCCGTGTTGCTGATCGCCGTCAGTGTGGGTGGTTTCAGTGGTTGGCAAGCGCGAGAAATGACCCTCGTGCGCGCCTCGGCATTACCAATGACCGACGCCTTGCAGGCCTATCGCTTGATTGCCCAGCAGGGAATGCTCCCGGCCGATTACAAGGTCGACAGTAACGGCGACATGCAGCGCTGGCTCGACCGCTATTTCACTCAGGCGAGTCGCTTGCCGGATCTCAAGGCTGCCGGGTTTGAACCGGTCAGCGGACGGTTGCTCAGCACCGACGAAGGCCCGGCGGCGATGGTGATGTATGAGGATGGAGGTGGGCACAAAGTCAGTTTTTATGTGCGACCACCGGGACCTAAAAATACCTTTCTGCCGCGTGGCAGCCGCAACGATGGGGATCTGCAGGCCGAATACTGGTCCGGGCACGGGTATAACTATGCGATGGTCAGCCCGGTTGATACGCCGGTCGCCCCACTGCTCAAGCAATCCCTGCCATTGTGAAACGCGAAATAACCCTGTGGGAACGGACGCGACCAATACAGCGGGCCCGGACGCACATTTGTGTTCAATGGCCGCCCACTCTCGAGCGGCTGCAGTAGAAGACGCGCTCTGCGTGTGGTTACACTACGCCGCCGCGCTCCGGGGAGCCGGTTTGACGAACACGGAGTCACCACAAAGTGCCCGCCCGACCGCCAAAACGAACGCGATTGATCCAGCGCTGGCCAGTGTTACGCCGCTGGTTCGGTAAACGCCTGCCCGCCGGAGCTGGCCATGACGCCAGTGCCCAGTCGATCCGCGACTACTTCCGGCACAAGGCCCACAGCCAGGGTTACACCCTCAGCCACAGCCAGCAGCGCGTGATCGATTGTCTGGCGCAGCAGGCCAGTCTGCTGTTCGGCGCAGAATCACACACCCCGCCGAGTCTGTATCTGTACGGCGCCGTTGGACGCGGCAAGAGCTGGCTGCTGGAGGGTTTTTTTCAGGCGCTGCCGATCACGCAGAAACGGCGGCTGCATTTCCATGAGTTCTTTGCTCATCTGCATCAGGGCATGTTCCGCCATCGCGAACAGGGCGATGCCCTCGCCCTCACGCTCGATGAACTGCTGCAAGACTGCCGGGTGCTGTGTTTCGACGAGTTTCATGTGCATGACATCGGCGACGCGATGCTGATCAACCGGTTGTTCAAGGCGTTGTTCCAGCGCGCGATTGTGCTGTTGGTGACCTCGAACTACCCGCCTGAGGGCTTGCTGCCCAACCCGCTCTATCACGCCCGCTTCAAACCCGTCATCGAACTGATCAACTCACGCATGCAGGTCATGGAAGTCGGCGGGCCGCACGATTACCGAAGCCAGGCGCGCAACCACGCGCATCAATTGTTCACGCAAGGTCACTATGTGTGGCCGGCCACGCCAGCTCAGCGCCACATCCTGAACCTGCCACCGCACGATGCTCCAGCTCTCGCCCTAGCGGTCGGCACCCGGCAATTGCAGGCACGGTTGTGCGAGAGTCAGCGGGTCGGTTTTACCTTCAGTGATCTGTGCGAACAGCCGACGGCGGTGATGGATTATCTGGAGCTTTGTCGGCGTTTCGACCACTGGGTCATTGATGATCTGCCGGCACTGGCTGAATGCTCGTTCGCCGCGCAACAGCGTTTCATCAATCTGATCGACGTGCTCTACGATCAGGACAAATGCTTGACCCTGCTCGGTCAACTGCCGCTGTTTGAGAGTCTGGGCGGCAATGCCATTGACCTGGCCCGCACGCGGAGCCGGTTGGGGCAGTTGCAGGAAGTCCGCCCCATTACCTGACAAGCCGAGTTCCCCTGCGAAAGCGCGATCGCAGTGCAGCGGAAGAATTCGACAGTGTTGAATCTGCCGTTATCATGTCGCCCATTCCTTGCGACTCCTCTATTGCGAAGACCTTTATGCATACCCTTGCTCAATTGCGCGCCGGCGAATTGTCGGGCATCACGCGGCTGGATCTGTCCTGCGGGCTGACCGAGTTCCCGCCGCAGATCTTTGATCTGGCCGACACCCTCGAGGTGCTCAACCTCAGCGGCAACGCCTTGAGCAGTCTGCCGGATGATTTGCATCGGCTGACTCGGATGCGCGTACTGTTCTGCTCCGACAATCAGTTCACCGAGCTGCCCGCCTGCCTCGGCCAATGCGCCGCGTTGACGATGATCGGTTTTAAAGCCAACCGCATCGTCGATGTGCCGGGTGCCGCCCTGCCAACGCGGCTGCGCTGGCTGATCCTGACCGACAACTGCATCGAAACCCTGCCGAGCGAACTGGGCGAACGTCCTGACCTGCAAAAACTCATGCTGGCGGGCAATCGCCTGCAATCGCTACCCGCGTCTCTGGGTAACTGCCATCGGCTGGAGCTGATCCGCATCGCCGCCAACCGCCTGAGCCAATTGCCACCCTTTCTGCTGGCGTTGCCGAGCCTGACGTGGCTGGCCTATGCCGGTAATCCACTGGAAACCGAAGCCGACGCCGCCGCCCTCCAAGCCACACCGCAGATTGACTGGTCAACACTGCGCCTGGAGCAGCAACTGGGCGAAGGCGCTTCGGGGGTGATTTCCCGGGCGACCTGGCAGCAAGCCGAGGGCTCACTGAAGCCGGTCGCCGTGAAGTTATACAAAGGTGAAATGACCAGCGATGGCTCGCCGCTGCATGAAATGAACGCCTGCATCACGGCCGGACTGCACCCGAATCTGATCCGGGTTGAAGGTCGTATCGATGGCCATCCCGAAGGCCAGCAAGGGCTGGTGATGCAATTGATTGATCCGAGCTTTCGCAATCTGGCGGCATTGCCGAGCCTGGCGTCCTGCTCACGGGACGTTTACGCCGAAGATTGCCGCTTCACGGCCGACGTTGCGCTAAGGATTGCCAAGGGCATCGCGTCGGCGGCCGAACATCTGCATCAACAGGGCATCACCCACGGCGACCTCTACGGGCACAACATTCTGTTGAACGACGAGGGCGATTGTTTGCTGGGAGATTTCGGCGCGGCGTCCTTCCATGCCACCACGGACAATCTGGAGACACGATCACTGCAACGCATCGAAGTGCGTGCGTTCGGGGTTTTGCTCGGGGAACTGCTCGCGCGGATCGACTCGGGGTTGAGTGATGAGCGGCGTGGGGTGCTGGAGGATTTGCAGCGGCGCTGCTGTCAGGCCGATGTGCTGGGGCGGCCGGGGTTCAGTGAAGTGATTGCGGTACTGGACAAGCAGTGACCGCAACGCGGTCAATCACGGGCTTGCCCGCGATTGACCGCGTTACCGGTAAAACGAATCAGCCCGCCAGACCGACAAACATATCCTGTACGTCGTCATGGTTGTCGAGGCCTTCCAGGAAC
Source organism: Pseudomonas sp. NPDC087615 (assembly GCF_044743445.1). Taxonomy (NCBI): domain Bacteria; kingdom Pseudomonadati; phylum Pseudomonadota; class Gammaproteobacteria; order Pseudomonadales; family Pseudomonadaceae; genus Pseudomonas; species Pseudomonas sp. NPDC087615. The sequence goes on from NZ_JBIUWM010000026.1 coordinate 71,220, forward strand.
GCTTCAACCTCAGCCATCTGCTCATCGCTCAAACCGCTGACCGGGTTCTTCGGCTGGTAGCCAAGCTTGGCCGACAACACGGTGAAGCCTTGCTCCGGCAGGGCTTTCTGCACGGAGTCGAGGTCGGTCGGATCGGTCAGGAACAGGGTTGCGCCGTCTTCACCCGGTTCAAAATCCTGGGCACCGGCTTCGATGGCAGCCATTTCCGGATCAGCGTCCGGGGTGTCCGGCGATGCTTCGATCATGCCCACATGGTTGAAGTCCCAGGCAACGGAGCCGGAAGCGCCCAGTTGACCCTTACGGAACGCCACACGGATTTCCGCGACGGTGCGGTTGATGTTGTCGGTCACGCACTCGACGATCAGCGGTACCTGGTGCGGCGCGAAGCCTTCATAAGTCACGCGATGGTATTGCACGGTTTCACCCAGCAGGCCCGCGCCTTTCTTGATTGCGCGATCCAGGGTTTCTTTCGGCATCGAGGCTTTCTTGGCCTGTTCGACCACCAGACGCAGGTGTGCGTTGGTGGCGGTATCGGCACCGTTGCGGGCAGCAATGGTGATTTCTTTCACCAGTTTGCCGAAGATTTTGCCCTTGGCGTTGGCTGCCGCTTCTTTGTGTTTAACCTTCCACTGTGCGCCCATTACTCACTCTCTTGATCTGTGGCGCCGAGACATCTATTGGCCGACGCGTGGCGCCAAGTTTATACGGCCTAAAGTCGGCAATCGACCAAAAAAATCCAATGTGGAATCGACTTATTCACCAGACCTTGTAGGGGGATTCTGAAAAACCCCTTTGACATAACCATTCAACGCTGGGGTTTCGTACCCTCTGAGGCCCGTATTGCCTGACAGAGCCTGTTCGAATGCTCAATGACAAGGAAAGTCCGCTCACCCTCACCCTGACCGACAGCGGGTTATGCCTGCCAGTGCTGCGTTTTCAAGGCGAGGAAGCGCTCAACCAGACCTACCGTTTCGACATCGACCTGATCGGCCTGGCACCCGCCGTGCCCCCGGGTACACTGCTGCAGCAACCGGCATTTCTGCGCCTGAACGACCATCACGGGATCCACGGCATGATCCACAGTGCCACTTGCGAACACCGTGGCACGCATCGGATTGGCTATCGACTTGTCTTGGTGCCACACCTGCAAAGACTGTCGCGAACGATTAAACGGCGCGTGTTTATACAACTGAGCGTGCCGCAAATTCTCCAGCAGTTGTTCGTTGAAAATGCCCTGCCGAGCAATAGTTATCGTATTGAAATGACCGTGGGTCAGTACCCGACGCGGCCGTTCTGCATTCAGTTCGAGGAAAGCGATCTGGCGCTGCTGCACAGGCTTTGCGAAGAGGAAGGCATTCACTATCACTTCGAACACCGGGTGGACGGTCACGTTGTCGTGTTCGCCGATGACAGCCTGAGCTTGCCGCAAGAACCCGCATTGGTGCCATTCAACGTCGACGAGCAAACAGCCTCGCCCTGCGTCAGCGCGCTGTACCAGCATCATCACGCCACGCCCATTGCGACGCTCCACGCCTTGCGCAATCGAGGGCAACAGGCTCTCGGCGAGGATGCAGCCAATCAGACTTCGCCTATCGCGCCGCAGCCCACGTTGTCGCTTGAACAACGTCATGCCGAACAACGCAGTCGCCGCCATCTGGAGCGACAACGTTGCCAGCATCGCTCAATCAATGGCCGCAGCGACTGCGTCGGTTTGCTCAGTGGGCACTTGTTGCAAGTGACAGAGCACCCGATCAGCAACTTCAACGACCAATGGCGAATCACTGCCATACGCCATCACGGGCAACACCCATCGATTCTTGACACAACCCCGACCCAGCACCGTTATTACAACGACTTCACCGCCCAGCCCTGGTCAACTGACTATCGCCCGCCCCTCAAAGAACCGCGTCCGAGCGTCGCAGGCTTTCATCTGGCGCAGATACTTGGCGCGTCGGGGCAACCCGCGCAACTCGATGAACAGGGGCGCGTCGCCGTCATTCTCTGGCCTGCGCAAGACCCGAACACCACTGAAACCGACGCACTGTGGCTGCCCATAGCCATGACCCGGGCCAACAGACGACTGGCAGCGGATGAACTGCCGTCTGCTGGCAGTGAAGTCTGGGTGAGCTTCCTCGACAGCGATCCGGACCGACCAATCCTGTGCCTCGACAGCAGACGCAGTCCGCCGCCACGCGAGACAGCGCCGATGCCTGACAGCAGCCTTTTACTGGATTGGCTACTCAACAGCACCGCGCCATGACAGTCCTCCCTGCTGGCGTTGTCGCAGCCTGCGACAATTCCTGCTGGGGGCCTGAAGCGAACCTGTCAGGCCGGCGCCAAGCCAAAAAACGCCTGAATCAAGCGCAGCTCCCGCCGCCGCTCCATGCAGCCAATCATGTGCCGGTTTCCCAGCCCTTCGCCGGCAATCGGAATGGCCACCACCCGAGGGTCATGGCTAACCTCCACCGATGACACCACACCAACTCCCAATTCTGCGGCGACCGCTTCGGTCACCGCCTCGCGGCTGTCCAGTTCCAGCAAGACCCGTGGATGAATCGACGCCTGCGCGCAAGCCTGATCAAACGTGCGCCGGGTAATCGAACCTGGCTCACGCAAGACCATGATCACCTGATCCAGCGCTTTGAGTTTCACCTCCCCGGCCCGCGCCGCCCATGGATGGCCCGCGGGCACCAGGGCGCATATCCGCGACTCGCTCAGCGCTTGCAGATGCAAGCCTTTGCGCGGTTCGACTTCGGTCATTACTGCAACGCCCGCGTGCTCAGATAACAGCGCTGCCAGCGTTTCCTGCGCATTGCCCAAGCGCAAATTCACCGTGATCCCTGGATACCGCGCCCGCAGACTCGCCAACATCGGCATGACCATGTGCGGCCCATCTGCCGCCACTTCCAGGCGCCCGGTCAGCAACTGCCGGTTGGCCTCCAGCATCGCCTGCGCTTCTTCGGCAAGGCCGAACATCCCCCGGGTGATCGCCGCGAGTTTGGTGCCCTCCTCGGTCAATTCCACGCGCCGCGCGGTACGCCGCAAGAGGGTGATCTGGTAGTGCTCCTCCAGCGCTTTGATGTGCCCGGTGACCGCCGGCTGACTGATGAACAAACGCGCGGCGGCGCGGGTGAAGCTGCCCTCCCGGGCTACGGCGTCGAACGCTCGTAGCTGAAAAAGGTTCATGAATAACCCTCACTGATGGCTGGCATAACAACAAACAATTTGATTGATGCAACGGCGAATTGCAACGTATGCCCCGTAGCTTCACCCCACAGCGCTATCCAAGGACATACCAATGAGTATCGCCGAACCCATCCTGCTGACTCCCGGCCCGTTGACCACTTCGGCCCGCACCCGTCAGGCGATGATGATCGACTGGGGGTCATGGGATGACCGCTTCAACCAACTGACCGCCATCCTTTGCGAACAACTGCTGGCGATCCTCAACGGCGCCGCCACCCACCACTGTGTGCCGTTGCAAGGAAGCGGGACATTTGCCGTCGAAGCGGCCATCGGCACGCTGGTACCGCGTGACGGCAAAGTGCTGGTGCTGATCAACGGTGCCTATGGCCAGCGTCTGGCGAAAATCTGCGAGGTGCTCGGCCGCTCGTTCAGCACCTTCAAAACCGCTGAAGACGAACCGACCACGGCCGCCGACGTTGACCGCCTGCTGCTTGCCGACAACGCCATCACCCACGTCGCGCTGATCCACTGCGAAACCAGCACCGGGATTCTCAATCCGCTGCCAGAAATTGCCGACGTTATCGCGCAACACGGCAAACGCCTGATCATCGACGCCATGAGTTCCTTCGGTGCGCTGCCGGTGGATGCGCAGACAGTGCCGTTCGACGCGCTGATCGCCGCGTCCGGCAAATGCCTGGAAGGTGTGCCGGGGATGGGTTTCGTCTTTGCTCGCAAAGAGTCGCTGGCCGCTGCTGCCGGTAACTCGCACTCGCTGGCGATGGACCTGTTCGACCAGCACACCTATATGCAGAAGACCGGCCAGTGGCGCTTTACCCCGCCCACCCATGTGGTCGCGGCGCTGCACGAAGCCCTGCGGCAATACAACGAAGAAGGTGGCCTGCCGGCACGGCATGCGCGCTACGCGGCCAACTGCCAGGCGCTGATGGAAGAGATGGGCAAGCTGGGTTTACGCAGTTTTCTGCTGGCAGCGATTCAGGCACCGATCATCGCCACGTTCCATGCGCCGACCGATCCGCGTTATCAGTTCAAGGACTTCTACGAACGGGTCAAGGCCAAGGGCTACATCCTCTACCCCGGCAAACTGACCCAGGTTGAAACCTTCCGCGTCGGCTGCATCGGCCACGTCAGCCCGGACGAAATGCGCCAGGCCGTCGCAGCAGTCGGTGAAGCGTTGCGCGAGATGGAAGTCCTCGACATCTGATTCCCCACAAATCCCTGTGGGTGGGGGCTTGCTCCCGAAAACGGCTGAATATTCAGCATTGATGTCGACTGACACACCGCCTTCGGGAGCAAGCCCCTCCCACAAAGAACCGCATTGCCAACTCAGGAATTTTTGCCATGAACTATGTAAATCCAAACAAGCTGCAAGCCGCCATCCTCGATTGGGCCGGCACCGTGGTCGACTTCGGTTCTTTCGCGCCGACTCAGATCTTCGTCGAAGCCTTCGCCGAGTTCGACGTTCAGGTCTCCATCGAAGAAGCCCGTGGCCCGATGGGCATGGGCAAGTGGGATCACATCCGCACTCTGTGCGATCAGCCACAGGTCGCCGAGCGTTATCGCCAAGTGTTCGGTCGCACGCCGACCGACGACGATGTCACCGCGATCTATAACCGTTTCATGCCGCTGCAGATCGAGAAGATCGCCGAACACTCGGCGCTGATCCCAGGCGCTCTGGACACCATCGCCCACCTGCGCGAGCGAGGGATCAAAATCGGCTCCTGCTCCGGTTATCCGAAGCAGGTGATGGACAAAGTCGTCGAACTGGCCGCCACCAACGGCTACGTCGCCGACCACGTCGTCGCCACTGACGAAGTGCCGAATGGCCGCCCATGGCCGGCCCAGGCACTGGCCAACGTGATTGCGCTGGGCATCGACGACGTCGGCGCTTGTGTGAAGATCGATGACACTGTGCCGGGCATTCTCGAAGGTCGGCGTGCCGGGATGTGGACGGTGGCGCTGATCTGCTCCGGTAACGCACTGGGTCTGGACTACGAGGGGTTCCGCGCACTGGGCAGCGATGAACTGGCCAGCGAGCGAAAGCGCATCCACGCACTGTTCGAAGGTTCGCGCCCGCACTACATGATCGACACCATTACGGATCTGCCCGAGGTGATTGCCGACATCAACAAGCGTCTGGCCAAGGGTGAAATGCCGCAATCGAGTTGATTCATCGCCTACTGCAAACGAAAACGCCAGTGTCTGTCCCGACCTTGGCGTTTTTTTTGACCACTTCCTGACACAGCGCATTGAAACGCCGATCAGCAACAGGCAAATCCGCCAAAGCGGATTACAGTTAAGACATGCCGTCATACAAGAACGGTGCGTTTGCCCCCTGATCTGTGAGGAAACACCGTATGCCGTGGACCAGTTCCGAATCTCGTTACAGCACCGTCTCAGTCATGTTGCACTGGCTGATGCTGGTGTTGTTGGTGCTGGTGTACGCCAGCATGGAATTTCGCGGCATCTTCCCCAAAGGCAGCGGCGGTCGCACGCTGATCAAAGAAGCCCACTACATGCTCGGCCTGACGGTGTTCGTGCTGGTGTGGTTCCGTCTGCTGGCCCGCAGCGTCGGCCCAGCACCGAAAATCTTCCCGGCCTCGCCGCCATGGCAAACCGTGCTGGCGCGGCTGATGCACTGGGCGTTGTACCTGTTCATGATCAGCATGCCGATTCTCGGCTGGTTGATCACCAGCGCCGAGGGGCATCAAGTGATGTTCTATGGTTTTGACCTGCCGTTGCTGGTAAATGAGGACAAGGCACTCGCCAAACAGGTGGAGTACTGGCACGTACTCATCGCCACGATTGGCTACTGGTTGATCGGGCTGCATGCGCTGGCGGGGATCTATCACCACTATGTGGTGCGCGATAACACGCTGGTGCGGATGATGCCCAAACGCAACTGAACCTCACGGCGCGGCCGCAAATCCGCGCCGTCCTTGCAAACCACCGGTATGCACGAAGATCAGTCGCGTGCCGCTGGTGAACCTGCCCGCTTCGACTTGCTGCCTGAGCGCCAGCAACGCCTTGCCGGTGTACAGCGGTTCCAACGGCACACCGCTGACCTGTTCGGTCTGTTCGATGAACCCAAGCAATGGCGGATCAACCTTGGCGAAACCGCCACGGCTGGCGTCCAGCAGCTCATATTGCGCCTTGCACAGCCCGGCCTCGCGAATGATCGCTTCGACTTGTGGTGCCACGCCGTGGTCGTCGGGCACGGCCAATGCGCCGTATACCGGACGTTCGCCCGCCTCTGCCAGCACCAGTCCCGCCAGCGTCGTTCCTGTGCCGCAAGCCAACCACCAGCCGTGAAAATCGCTCCAGCCCAAATGGCTCAGTTGCGCATTGGCCTGCGCTTTGAGCGCGACGCAACCGAGGGCGCCGCTTAATCCACCGCCCCCCTCCGGCACCGCATGCAGCGTGGGATATTGCGCCTGCCACGGCAGCCAGAATCCCGGTTCATGCCGCGCCCGATAACCGCCGTAACCCAGCCAGTGCAAGTGCATGCCGAACGCTTGCAGATCCTTCACGGTGGGCGTTTCCTGGGCATGGCCACGCAACAGCCCGACCGTTTTGAAGCCTAGACGCTTGCCCGCCGCCGCCAACGCGTGCAGATGATTGGAATGTGCCCCGCCAAGGCTAATGATGCCCTCGGCACCGGCAAGATCGGCAGCTTTCAGGTGCTCGACGAGTTTGAACCACTTGTTGCCGCTGATCAGCGGATCGATCTGATCGAGACGCAGGATCGCCACTTCCACATTCGCGGCACTGAGCCAGTCCAGTTGGAGGCGTTCGAGGGGGGCTTGAGCAAGCCAATCGTTGGAGGGGAAAAGCATTAATGGCGGTTCCAGAACAAGAACCGCCATCTTAGCAGCCAGAGACACTCCCCCAGTGGGGGCGGGGAATTTGCCCTGCTTAGAGTTCGGCGGCGAGGCGTGAACCCTGATTGATCGCGCGTTTGGCATCCAGCTCCGCCGCCACATCGGCGCCGCCGATCAGGTGCACATTCTGGCCTGCTGCCACCAAGCCATCGTGCAACTCACGCAGCGGGTCCTGTCCCGCGCAGATGACAATGTTGTCCACTGCCAGCACTTGCGGCTCGCCGGTTTCGCCGATGCGGATGTGCAGACCTTCGTCATCAATGCTCAGGTATTCGACGCTATTGAGCATCTGCACCTGCTTGTTCTTCAAACCGGTACGGTGAATCCAGCCAGTGGTCTTGCCCAGGCCATCGCCCACCTTGGTTTTCTTGCGTTGCAGCAGGAACACTTCGCGAGCCGGCGCGTGCGGAGCCGCCTTGATGCCGGCCACGCCACCTCGGGCTTCAAGGTGAGTGTCGATGCCCCATTCTTTCCAGAACGCGGCTCGATCGAGGCTGGTGGCCACACCTTCATGCACAAGGAATTCCGAGACGTCGAAACCGATCCCGCCCGCGCCGATCACCGCCACACGCTTGCCGACCGGTTTACGCTCGAGGATCACATCCAGATAACTCAGCACCTTGGCGTTCTCCACCCCCGGAATCGCCGGCACTCGCGGCGCAATACCGGTGGCGAGGATGATTTCGTCGTAACCGCCGTCCACCAGTTTTGCCACATCGACGCGGGTGTTCAGGCACACCTCGACATGGGTAGTCTGCAGCTTGCGCTTGAAGTAGCGCAGGGTCTCGAAAAACTCTTCCTTGCCCGGCACGCGCTTGGCGATGTTGAACTGGCCGCCAATCTCGCTGGCCGAATCGAACAGAGTCACCTGATGGCCGCGCTCGGCCGCCACGGTCGCGGCGGCCAGACCGGCAGGCCCGGCACCGACCACGGCGATCTTCTTGATCTGCTGCACCGGCAGGTAGTTGAGCTCGGTTTCGTGGCAGGCACGCGGGTTGACCAGGCAACTGGTGAGCTTGCCGCCGAAGGTGTGATCGAGGCACGCCTGGTTGCAGCCGATGCAGGTGTTGATTTCATCGGCACGGCCTTCAGCGGCCTTGTTGACGAAGTCCGGGTCGGCGAGGAACGGCCGGGCCATCGAGACCATGTCGGCGTCGCCCTCGGCGAGGATCTGCTCGGCGATTTCCGGGGTGTTGATGCGGTTGGTGGTGATCAGCGGAATGCTCACCGACCCACGCAGCTTGGCCGTGACTTTGCTGAACGCCGCACGCGGGACTTTAGTGGCGATGGTCGGAATCCGCGCTTCGTGCCAACCGATACCGGTGTTGATGATGGTCGCACCCGCCTGCTCGATGGCTTTGGCCAGGGTCACGATTTCATCCCAGGTACTGCCGCCCTCGACCAGATCGAGCATCGACAGACGGAAGATGATGATGAAGTTCGGGCCGACCGCTTCACGCACGCGGCGAACGATTTCCACCGGCAGGCGCATACGGTTTTCGTAGCTGCCGCCCCAGCGGTCAGTGCGGTGGTTGGTGTGCGCGGCGAGGAACTGGTTAATGAAATAACCTTCCGACCCCATGATCTCAACGCCGTCATACTCGGCCGACTGCGCCAGTACCGAACAGGTGACGAAGTCGCTGATCTGCTTCTCGATGCCTTCCTCGTCCAGTTCTTTGGGCTTGAACGGGTTGATCGGTGCCTGAATCGCACTCGGCGCGACCTGTTTCGGGCTGTAGGCATAACGTCCGGCGTGGAGGATCTGCATGCAGATCTTGCCGCCCGCCTCGTGCACCGCGCGGGTGACGATGCGGTGCTTGAGCGCTTCTTCCTCGGTGGTCAGCTTGGCTGCGCCGGAGTACACGCCGCCCTCGTCGTTCGGGCCGATACCGCCGGTGACCATCAGGCCGACGCCGCCGCGGGCACGCTCGGCGAAGTACGCCGCCATGCGTTCGAAACCGCCCGGTTTTTCTTCAAGGCCCGTGTGCATCGAGCCCATCAGGGTGCGGTTGCGCAGCGTGGTGAATCCCAGGTCCAGCGGGGCCAACAGGTGCGGGTAATGAGCGGCGGTCATCGGTAACTCCACAACGAGCAATCACGGAAAAATTGCGGGAGCTCTTTGTCCCCCATCAGTCATGCTCGACAGACTAAGAGTCGCATCGCTGTCACTCAATGACCGTAACTGACAACTTATTGATCCAAATGCGCAGCGCCCTTGGCAAGTCCCGCCATGGGCCCTACCCTAGTCGCCACACCCTGCACCCGGCTGTTGTTGGTTTTCATGCGCAAACTTTTGTACCTGTTTTTTTCCATGGCCATCTTGGCCGTTCTCACCACCTATGCCATGTGGGCGGCAGACCGGCCTGCGGGGCATTACCTGTCGGACTTGCGCATCAAACTGGCGGTCGATCAGGGCACGCCTGCCGACCGTGGCAATTTGCTGGGTATCCAGCCAGAGCTGTTTCCTACCGACTATCAAAACCCCGAGCGACTGCACCGCAAGCTTGCGGCTTATTTGCAGCAAGCGCAGGATCAGGGCTTGTTGAATGACAAAACCGTGGTGGTGCTGCCCGAACATGTCGGCACCTGGCTGATGATCAGCGGCGAGAAAGACGAGTTGTATCAGGCACCGACTCTTGCCGAAGCGATGAACTGGCTGGCGGCGAGCAATCCGCTGCTGTTCGCCAGGGCTTGGCTCAGCGCCAAGGGTAGCGACCGTCTCGACGACGCTCACCTGCGCATGAAATCGCGCGCCATGGCCAAAGACTATCAGGCGCTGTTCGGGGGTCTGGCCAAAGAGTTTCATGTGACCCTGGTGGCTGGCTCCATCGTGCTGCCTGAGCCGAGCATCCGCGACGGCCAACTCAAACCCGGCAGCGGCGCGCTCTACAACAGCAGCGTGGTCTTTGGCCGCGACGGTGTGCCCCTCGGCCAGCCGCAACGCCAGATGCATCCGGTCTTCGACCAGCGTGACGTCATCCAGGCCAGTGAACAGACGATCAACGTCGTTGACACCCCGGCCGGACGCCTCGGCGTGCTGATCGGCAGCGACAGTTGGTATCCAGACAACTACCGCAAACTCGATGAACAAAGCGCGCAACTGGTGGCGGTGCCGGCGCAGGTGCTCGGACATGGTGCATGGGATCAGCCGTGGCGCGGCTATAAGGGTTCGAGTACACCGAGTTCAGTCAGCCTCAAACCCGGTGAAGTCAGCGAAGGCCAAGCCTGGCATCGCCTGACCCTGACCGCGCAGCCGCCCAGCAGCCGGGCGACTGCCGGGATGAGCGTATTCCTGCGTGGGCAATTCTGGGACAAGGCGAGTTCGGGTCAGAGCTTCCTCAGCAGCAACGGTCAGCAGTTTGCCGCAGGCGATGCACGCGGTGCATGTTTGCTGAATATCTGGTTGTAAGCCATGAAGCCGCTGCCGATGCGCCTCGGGGATCTGTCGGTAGGCTTTGTCCATAGCCTCGCCGACGCCGTGCGCAGTCATGGCGTCGACCCACTGCCGTTGTTGGACCAGTACGGTCTGGATGCGGCGCGATTGGCCGAGGCCGGTGCACGGCTTTCGATCCCGCGTTATATGCGTTTGGGTTATAGCGCGATTCAATTGACGGAAGATCCGGCGTTGGGCTTGCGCATGGGCCAACTCAGTCGCCTGAGCCAGGCGGGATTGGCCGGTGTCACAGCGTCGCAGGCCCCCACGGTGCGCGAAGCGGCCCGATGTCTGATCCGTTTTGAACCGTTGTACGGCTCCAATTACCGCGGCCAGTCGAGTTTCCACGAGGACGCCAACGGCGCGTGGCTGCGTTTCTATTCAATCAGCCCATACAACGCCTATAACCGCTTTGTGGTGGATTCAATCATCGCCGGCTGGCTGCATCAGCTATCCAGTGTCGGCGGCGAAGTGCTCAAGGCCGAGCGCATCGAAATCGAATTCGACGCGCCGGATTACCACGACGCCTACCGCGTGCTGGGCGATTGCCCAATCCAGTTCGGCGCCGAGCGCAATCAATTGCGCCTGAACCTGAGCAGCCTCGCCCTGCGCAACCCTCAGCACTGCCCGAGCACCTGGCGGCACCTGCTGCAACTGTGTGAACGAGAACTGGAACAACTGACCCGCACTCGCAGCCTGCGCGAACGCATCACGCAATTGCTCGGGCCTTTGCTCAGTGGAGGCCGGGAACCGGACCTGGAAGAAGTGGCGGCACGCCTGAAGCTGCCTACTTGGACTTTGCGGCGCAAACTGGCCGAAGAAGGCACACAGTTTCGCGCGATCCTCAATGACACTCGCCGTGATCTGGCGATGACCTACATCCGCGACACCGAACTGGCGTTCGGCGAAATCGCCTACCTGCTGGGCTTTGCCTCAGCCGAAGCGTTCCAGCGAGCGTTCAAACGCTGGAGCGGACAAACCCCGGGCGAATTTCGCCGCAGTCATCGCAAAACAGCTTGAAGCCTTAAAGCTCGGTGGCGTCTTCGGCCGGCTCGGGCTGATCCAGTTCATAGGCCTGGAATTCGAGCAGTTCTTCTTGATAGTCGTCCATTGTGTCATCCCCCTACTGCTCTATTCGATAGTGTCCCGAGCATAGCGCGCCCGTGTGAAGGAAAAATGAAACAGCGCCTTCATGAATAAAACGTAGCAGGTGGTCAGGAATTTATCGCAGTTTTTTTGACAGCCCATAAAACAAAAGCGGGCTTGCTCGAGAAGAGGTTGTGTCAGTCGATGGAAATCCAGACTGACAAACCGCATTCGCGAGCAAGCCTGCTCCCACAGAGCTCCGGTAGGCGAATTATTGGCCGGAGGCTGGCATCGCCGGAATCGGCTCGGACGGCGGCGGGATGTCCGTCGGGTTGGCGGGTGGCGTGATGGTTTGCGTGGCTGGCGCCACCGGTTCAGCACTCGGCGCTGGGGTAATCGGGGTTGACTCGGCTGGCGGTACAACCGGCTCTGAACTGACCGGGACGGTTTCAACTGGCGCCGGCGCGGTAACCGCTGGAGCTGGCGTGGGTGCAGGAACAGGCTCAGCGGCGGGCGCAGGAGCAGGTTCTGCGGCAAGAGCTGCTTTAGGCTCAGGCATGCCCAGATCCGTCTTTGGCTTTTCTTCGATATGCGCCGCTTTCTTCGTTTCTGCCGGCAGGAACTGTTCTACCAGGGCAAAGAAACGCTCGTAGAACTTTTGCGCGGTCACCGTCTCGCTGGCAACCTTGACCATCGAATCGTCCGAAGAGCCGATCGGCATAGACACGGAGCCCAGCACACCGACACCCAGACTGGCCGAGTTGTTGGTCTTCTTCAGTGCGTAGCGATCTTGCAGGGCGTTGGCGAACACCGTCGCATGGTGCTTGCCACTGCCATCTTCGGCGCAGACCACGTTGAAACTGATCTCCAGGTGAGTTTCACCGGTCTGCTGGAAGCTCTTGTGGCCACTGACCAGTTTCGGGTCACTGCTGGTGATGATGTAGCCCTGACTGAGCAAGGCACGACGGGCCGCTTCGCAACTGCCCGTGTCGCTTACCGGATAGTTACGCGAAAACGTGCCGGAATCGTCGAAGCTCTCATGCTCATAAATCGGCTTGTCCTTCGAACAGCCAGCAACAGCGGTCAACAACAGCGCCAACCCGACAACACGCAGGGGAGTGGAAATCAACATTGAACATCCTGAGGGAAAACAGTCCGGGGCGTATTGTGCAACAGATCGCGGCCCGGCGGCGTATGGATTAGTGTCTTAAAACAGTTACAACGCTATCGCCCTTCAGTTGCGGGAGAAAGCCGCAACGATAAATCATCGATAAAAATCCGCGACTTCGCGGTAGCGGTGAGGAAAACGACTCAGGGAAGGTCGCTCGTTGAGCCTCTGAAAAGGCTATGTCGCCTGAACTGCCAACAAACAGCGCACACAAAAAACCCCGGCTGTCAGGCCGGGGCTCTTGTCTTGCCGCTCAGTCAGACATCAATAACGCTTGATCTCTGCCTGGGCTTCCAACTGCTTGCGATACGCAGCGAAGTCCTGCTGACCTTCACGAGACGCGAGGAAGCGACGGTATTGAGCCTTCTCTTCATCAGTCGGTGCAGCCGCTTCGTTGACGCCGTTCAGCCGAACGATCATCAGGCTACCGTCCGGCAGGGTCACGCTGCTGTACGTAGGCTTGTCCTTGGCAGCCGGCTTCGGCATGCGGAACAACGCTTGCAGCACAGCAGGATCAACACCTTCCTGAGCACGGGTGGCCGCTTCGGTGGTTTTCCAGCTCTGACCATCAACCGCCTTGCCATCGCGCAGATCAGCGATCAGCTTCTCGGCCTTGGTTTTGGCAGCAGCGCTGGCGTGCTCTTTGGTCAGTTGTGTACGAATGGCCGCACTCACGCTTTCCAAAGGCAGTTGCGCAGGCTTGAGGTGCTCCTTGGAGCGCAGCACGACCACGGTTTCAGGATCCAGTTCGATGGCAGTGCTGTTGGCGCCTTCATCGATCACTTCAGTACTGAACGCGGCAGTGACCACGGCACGGTTGGCCGCAATACCTTCGCCACCCTCACGGCCAAACGGCTTGGAGGTGTGCACGGTCAGCTTCAGATCCGCCGCTGGCTGAGCCAGGTCAGATGCCTCGAACGCAGTGTCTTCCAGTTGCTTGGTCGCCTCGACAAAACGCTGCTCGACTTGCGCCTCTTTCAGTTGGCGGGTCAGCTTGTCTTTCAGGCTTGCAAGGGTCGGCACTTCAGGTGCTTCCACGCCCAACAACTTGATCAGGTGGAAACCGAAGTCGGTGCGAATCGGCCCGGAAACCTGGTCCTTGGACAAGGCGTACAGGGCTTTCTCGAAAGCTGGATCGTAAACGCCAGGACCTGCATAACCCAGGTCACCGCCATTGTTGGCTGAACCCGGATCTTGCGAGAACTCTTTGGCCAGTGCTTCGAACTTCTCGCCCTTGGCCAGACGCGCCTGGATGTCTTCGATTTTCGCCTTCGCCTGCGCTTCGGTGGTCTTGTCGTTCACTTCAATCAGAATGTGCGCCGCACGACGTTGTTCCGACAGGTTGGCGATCTCTTTCTGATACGCCGCTTGCAGGTCTTCGTCCTTGACGGCGACCTGATCGAAGAAGGAAGACTTCTTCAGCTCGAGGTAATCGATGACCACTTGATCCGGGGTCATGAATTCCTTGGCGTGTTCGTCGTAGTAAGCCTTGACCTCATCGTCGGTCAGCTTGATCGCAGCCGGATCGGACTTGACGTTCAGGGTGGCGAAATCGCGGGTCTGTTTCTCCAGACGGGCGAATGCCAGCACTTCAGCGTCGGTGACGAAACCGCTGCCAGCGACACCGGCTCGCAGTTGGCCGATCAGCATTTCCTGAGCCAGCATCTGGCGGAACTGCATACGGCTGTATCCCAGCGAACGGATCACCTGGTCGAAACGATCAGAGCTGAACTTGCCGTCCACCTGAAATTCAGGTGTTTGCAAGATCACTTGGTCCAGAGCAGCTTCGGAGAAAGCGAATTTCGATTGTTCGGCACCTTGCAGCAGCAGCTTGCGATCAATCAGCCCCTTGAGAGCCGACTCGCGCAGCATTTTTTCGTCGAGCAAGGAAGCATCGAAATCCTTGCCCAGCTGTTGCATCAGCTGACGGCGTTGCATGTCAACGGCCTGGCTCAGCTCGTTCTGGCTGATTTCCTCACCATTGACCTTGGCCGCCTCGTTAGAGTGCGTCGTGGCCTTGAAAATGGCGTCGAAACCGGTCAGAGCCATCAGTGCAACGATGACTCCGATAATGGTCTTGGCAATCCAGCCTTGTGAATTGTCCCTGATATTCTGCAGCATGCGTCCCCCAGAAACGGTTGAACTTCAAAATTAGGCAAGCGTGGAGCGTGGGTAGAATCCGGATAGAAGTAAGGCGCAGCCGTGGTTGCGGCTTCTGGTATGTGGCGGAGCGGACAGGGCTCGAGGCGTCGATC